>JAFMHE010000306.1 GCA_017854675.1 Paracoccaceae bacterium
ACCAGGGGTGCGGGGCTCCTTTTCGGCAAGAGCCGATAAGTTGACGATGCCGTTCGAGGCAAGGTGAGAGCCGGTCGGCAGAACGTCTCCTCGGATTTTTATATGTATGAGGAGACGAGGAAATATTGCCTTGACCAAATTTCCTTAATTCTAATATCCATGAAATATGGAATTAGTATTTACGGATCGACTCGCAACCCTCAGCCATCCTCAACGAATGGCGGTGTTCCGGCTCCTCATGCGGCGTTGCCCAAATGAATTGCCCGCGGGCGAGATTGCCGGAGCCTTGGAACTCAAGGCCAGCACGGCGTCGGTCTACCTGTCAGCGCTGACACAAGCGGGTCTAATCTCACAACGGCGGGACGGGACACGCCTGCTTTATGCCATCAATCTCGACGCCGCCCGTGAGGTCGTTGCGGGCCTGTTCGTTGATTGTTGTCGCGGTCGGGCAGACCTTTGCCCGCCGCAGTTTTCTGACCTTCTCAGGAGTATCTCTCCCATGACTGATAAGAAATTCAACGTCCTCTTCGTTTGCACCGGGAACTCTGCCCGCTCGATTTTCGCCGAGACCATTCTGCGCGACATGGTGGGCGACAAATTCACAGCCTATTCGGCAGGTACAGCGCATCGCTCGGAACTGAACCCATATGCTGTCGAGATGCTCAAGTCGAAGGGGCATGACGTGTCGCATTTGCGGTCCAAGAACATCGACGAGTTTCAAGGGGACAACGCACCGCAGATGGATTTTGTCTTTACCGTCTGTGACCGCGCCGCCAACGAAGAATGCCCCACTTGGCCGGGTCAGCCCGTCTCAGGTCATTGGGGGATGCCGGACCCGGTGAAGGCCGAGGGGACAGATGCGGAAAAGCGGCTGGCGTTCCACCAGACCTACGGGGCGCTGCTCAATAGGATCATGGCATTTTCCGCCTTGTCGTTCGAGAATTTGGACCGTGGATCGCTGCAAAAACATGTCGATGAGATCGGCAAAGAAACAGCACGACAGGAGTAGATACATGACGACTTACGCAATCAATGGCCTTGGGCGCATCGGCAAACTTGCACTTCGCCCTCTTCTTGAGCGCGGCGCAAGGATCGCTTTTGTCAATGATGCGGTGGGTGATCCCGCGATGCATGCACACCTATTGGAGTTCGATTCAATTCATGGGCGGTGGTCTGCGGCGTTTGAGGCAGACGAGGATGCGATCAGCATCGACGGAACACGCATTCCTGTCACCAGCACACGCAATCTGGAAGACCTACCACTGGACGGTGTGGATGTGATGATTGATTGCACTGGGGCATTCAAGACAGAGGCCAAGCTGGCCCCGTATTTTGCGGCGGGCGTGAAAAAGGTTGTCGTCTCAGCGCCAGTCAAAGACGGGCCGACTGCCAATATCGTCTACGGCGTCAACGATGACATCTACGACGCTGAGGCCCACCAGATCGTGACGGCAGCAAGCTGCACGACGAACTGCCTAGCACCCGTGGTGAAGGTTTTGCTGGAAGGGATCGGTATCAAGCACGGGTCGATTACGACGATTCATGATGTGACCAACACACAGACGATTGTGGACCGCCCTGCGAAGGACTTGCGCCGCGCTCGGTCAGCGCTGACCAACCTGATCCCGACCACAACTGGGTCTGCCACGGCGATTACGCTGATTTATCCCGAATTGACGGGTAAGCTGAATGGCCATGCGGTGCGTGTACCGCTTTTGAACGCATCCATCACCGATTGCGTGTTTGAAATGGCGCGTGAAACGAATGTAGATGAAGTGAACAGCCTCTTCAAAGCCGCCGCCGAAGGTCCGTTGAATGGTATCCTTGGTTATGAAACGCGACCCCTTGTCTCCTCGGACTATACCAACGATCAGCGCAGCGGCATCATTGATGCGCCGTCAACGATGGTGGTGAACGGCACCCAGCTCAAAGTCTACGCCTGGTACGACAACGAATATGGCTATGCGTATCGTCTGGTCGATGTGGCGCTTATGGTTGGCGGCAAGCTGTGACACGTCCTGTTGGATTTGCGGCCTACATCACTGTGACAGCGGCTTATTGGGCGTTCATGCTGACCGATGGCGCGCTCAGAATGCTGGTCCTACTGCACTTCCACACGCTCGGCTTTTCACCGGTGCAACTGGCCTATCTATTTGTCCTCTATGAGATCGCGGGGGTGGTGACAAACCTGTCGGCAGGATGGATAGCAGCACGGTTCGGCCTTACCGCCACGCTCTATGCGGGGCTATCGTTGCAGGTCGTAGCGCTTTTGGCATTGGCACAGCTTGATCCTGCTTGGGGCATCACAGCCTCTGTGATGTTTGTCATGATCGTGCAGGGGCTGTCTGGCGTCGCGAAAGACTTGGCCAAAATGAGTTCCAAAAGCGCAGTCAAAATTCTTGCCCCGACGGCGGGCGGGGGGCTGTTTCGTTGGGTGGCGATCCTGACGGGATCAAAGAATGCCGTAAAAGGGAGCGGTTTTCTGTTGGGTGCGGTATTGCTGGCCGTATTTGGGTTCGTTCCATCTGTGCTGACAATGGCGGCAATTCTGTTTGTCATCCTAATCGGTGTTGTGATCGGCATGCCAACGGGCCTGCCAGTGGGCCGCAAGGACGCGAAGTTCTCCGAAGTGTTTTCGAAGAATCGAAACATTAACTGGCTCAGTGCCGCAAGGTTGTTCCTCTTCGGAGCGCGGGACGTCTGGTTCGTTGTTGGCATCCCGATCTATTTCTATGCGGTGTTGTCGGACGGGAGCACCGAGGGCAATCGCGCTGCATTCTTTATGATCGGGACGTTCATGGCGGTCTGGACGGTCCTTTACGGCATCGTCCAAGGCTGGGCACCGCGTATCCTGAAAGCAACGTCGCGGACGGAGGCAGAGATACTGGCACTGGCAAAACGATGGGTTGGTCTGCTGATCATTGTGCCAGCCTTTCTGGCCGGTTTGGTTTGGTTGGTTCCCGAACCGTCCAATGCATTAACAACAACCATCGTGTTGGGCCTCTTGGTCTTTGGCGGCATATTTGCCGTGAACTCAGCACTGCATTCGTTCCTGATCCTCAGCTTCACGGATGCAAAACGGGTCACGATGGATGTCGGATTTTACTATATGGCCAACGCGGCAGGCCGATTGGTTGGCACGGTCTTTTCCGGCTTCACATACCAGATCGGCGGTCTGCCTTTGTGCCTTGGCACCGCCGCCGCGATGATCGGTCTTAGCTGGCTCGGAACGTCGCAACTTAAAGCGCCAGAAAATGATAAGGTCACCGCATGAATATTTTTGAAAAGTACCTCTCCCTGTGGATCGCACTGGCAATGGGTAGTGTCGTAAAGTTTCCGCTACGGCGAAGGTAGCTCTACTAGCGGACACACCTATCCAGCGAGTGCGGCGAACTGCGCGAAGCCAGACTGCTCTGACTGGTCAAACTGACCTTTCCGGATCATATGTGCAACTTCGATCCCGGCAA
>JAFMHE010000077.1 GCA_017854675.1 Paracoccaceae bacterium
CGTCCTTTTGCAAAGCTGACAAAAGGCGCAGATCAATAGGGTCAAGCATATGCGGATTTCTCGCGTTTGATGATCATATTGTGCGAACGTCCCGCGCATCATGCAAGTATGTGACGGATTTTTGCGCAAGCTAGGCAATCAATTGCCAGTTTGCTGCTGGTTCGGCGGAAACCCACCATGATTGAAGAGAGACGGCCTTGGCTCCTCCTCAAAAACATCCCGAAAAACCGTCTATTGAATCAAAGGACAAGTGGCGTTTTGCTTGCTCAGCCGTTGGGCATCGTGAGAACGAGGTTGCGGCCACCTTTTGTATAGCGCAACTCGTCTTGTCCGATCGCAGACACACGGCCACCATCAATGCGGTCGCCCACGGTCACTTTTTGGTAGCGACCATTGCCAAGGCGGATCAGCGCGCGACGGCTGGCCGGTTTGCCGTAAACACCGATGAGATTGACTTTCCTCAGATTGATCGCGTTCTTGACCGTGGCTTGCCGCGCGACAGATGCCGATGACGGGATCGAAGGGCTTACTGTGCGAGGGGCGACGGCGGCAGCACTGGCGACACGGACTTCTTCGGTCGGCGCAGTACGTTCTGCGCGGCGCACGATTCGTGCAAAATTGTTCGGTCTTGTGTCAGGGCGGACAGAGGCTTTGACGGCAAATTGCGTCGCGTTTTCGATTGCTGGCGGGGTGGCAAGAGCGATCTGCACCGCGCCATCTGTCGCAATCGGCTCTGGTGTCGGCACTGCCAGCGCTGCAACGCGCTCTTGCAAGGAAGTCGGGCGCAGCGCGGGGCGCAGGGATGCCAATTCTGACAAGGTCAGACCGTCAAGCTGCGCACGCTGATAGGTTTCAGAGAGCGTTTCGGGGCGGACTTCCGGGCGCGCTGCGGCCAAGGTGCTGCGCACTGCGGTATCTTCCGGCTCTGATTGAAAACGGGTAGGGACGATTGGCGGCGTGATATCTGGTCGGCCCAGAAACACCATAAAACCATCCGGGCTGAGCGTGCCTTGGACAGTTGGAACAACCAGCCCGTCAGTGCCAAGGGCAAATGCCGTGCCCGCAGCGGCGGGTGATGATACGACACCTAACGCGATGTCCGTGCCGAAACTGGCAGATGCGGGCAACGCGACGGCGTCTGTCGTGCTGCTGACGGGGTCGATACCGGTCAGATACAGATCGTCCAGATTGATTGCACCCGCGGGTTCAGGTGGGGCTTGGGGTGCGCGTGGCCAAAAACCTGTCGCCGCGTATTTGGCTTCCAGCTCTGCCTCACTCAGTTCTTCAAGGTCGGGGGCGGGCAAAGGTGTGCGAAGCGCATCAAGGACAGCGCTGTCTTCGGGTGACAGGGTCGGATCCAGCGATGCGGTGACGACGGGAGGTTCTTTGGCCGTTTCAACAATAATGGGTTCCGGGTCCGGGGCGGTCGAGAATTCAGGTTTGCTGCGCTCGCCGAAGAAGCGCGACAGGTTGATGCCATCATCCAGAAAAACCGACGCCCATGCCGCCACACCGGCCAGAAACAACAGCAAAGCTGCGGTCAACATCAGGCCGAGGAAGCGTGGTTTGCCGCGCACATCGCCGCTCCGCGCCCCAAAGACAGTCATCCGCTCGGCTTCTGACGCGCCCGGTTCGGGTGTGCGGCGGGGCTCATTTATCGCTGTGACGGGCTTTGATGTTTCCTGCGGTTTCTTGCTACGGCGGCGGCTTAGGAACCCACCGCGCGCAGGCTTTGCTGCGACCGGAACCGGCTCGGGCTTTGGCGGGCTGGGGGGGATCGAAACATTCGCATAGCTTGCGGTCAGTGCGGGTGCTGCGTTTTTTGAGGTGTCAGCCGATGTCTGCGCGCGCACGGACGGGGCGTTTACTTGTGCAGAGGATTCAGGCGCGGCGGCCCTTCTGCTTGCGAAACCAGCGGGCGGGGCATCCGCCATTGGCGGCGGCTCTGCCGAGATCGGCGGCACAGGCGGTGGCACGACGCCCTTTGCAGGCACCATGACAGGTTTGGCACTGACAGGTTTTGCGGGCGCGGGGACGCTTGGCCCGACAACTGCAATCGCAGGGGGGGTGTCGGGCGCTGGCGGTTTGGCAACGGGTGTCTCGGCAACCGGCTTTTGCGCGGTCTCCGGTAGGGGGGGCGCAACCGGCTGCACTGGCGGTTTGGTGTCCTTTGCCGGTGCAACACTTGGCTCGGATGCGTCGGCCGATTTATCAGCAACAACCGGCTCAAGAGCAACTTGGGGTGTAACAAGAGGTTCGTCTGCGGGGACTTCGGGTATTTCCGCTTTGCCGATCACCACAACAGCAATGTCGTCATGCTCAAACGGTTCGCCCTTGAGCACCTTTGCCGCACCCGCCGTTTCACCGAAAAATGGCGCGCCCAGATAGGGGTGATCGCCGGGGACAGCCGCGAAATTGACCGGATCAAAATCGTGTTCTACCGCAAACGCCTCGGCTTCGGCCAAGGTTTCGCGCGCAACAGCCGCGATGTGGGTTTGCGCGCCATCTGCGCAGATATCAAAGGCCAGATCATCGACAGCATAAGGCGTCGCCCCATCGAGAGCGGCGCGCGCTGCATCCATGCGCGCTGCGTCGTCCATTCCCTCTGTCTCAATCGTGAGGTACTTTATCTGTTCGGCAGGCAGCAAAATCTTGGTGCGCAGGCCCGCAGGTTCCAAAAGCAGTGCCTTGTCATGCAGCAATGCCAGATCTGCGGCCATGTCGGCGGCGTCCAGTGATACATCGCCGACCAGACGCCAACCACCGGCGGCGCGGTGCAGTAGGCGGATGCCTTCAAAAGAAAGCGAAAGAGCAAAATTAGACTTCATTGGCCCTCTTTAGCACGTGCTGGTTCGTTGCAATAGACTTAGGCGCAGATAACCGCACCCCTTTTGACGGTATAATACCGGCTGGCCTTGAGCAAGAAAAGAGGGGGAGCCACCGAGGACCGCGAGGGGGCGGAAACCGGCCACGTGCAGACAAGCGCATGGACCCTTCGCAAGGCAATGCCCGGCGAAGGGTCGTAGCATCAAAGACTTTAGCTGACTGCCTTGGTCAGGGCCTGATCGAGGTCCGCAATCAAGTCGGCGGGATCTTCGGTGCCAATCGAAATGCGCACAACATTCGGCCCTGCGCCTGCGGCCTCTTGTTGTTCGACAGACAATTGGCGGTGCGTGGTGGACGCCGAGTGAATCACCAAGGAACGCGCATCACCCAAGTTGGCCACATGGCTGAAGATTTCCAGCGCGTTGACCAGTTTGACGCAAGCCTCGTAGCCGCCCTTGACCGCAATCGTAAAGAGCGCGCCGGCGCCTTTTGGGCAGACCTTGGCGACACGGTCAAAGTAGGGTGACGATTCCAGTCCCGCGTAGGTGACTTTGTCGATGCGAGGATCACTTTCCAGCCATGCGGCAACGATTTTGGCGTTCTCGACGTGCCGGTCCATCCGCAAGGACAGGGTTTCGGTCCCCATCAAAGTATAATGCGCGGCCTGAGGGTTCATGGTCATCCCCAGATCGCGCAGGCCAATGGCAATGCCGTGAAAGGTGAAGGCAAGGTTGCCGAATGTTTCGTGGAACTTGAGGCCGTGGTATGCAGGTTCTGGCTGGCTGAGCGACGGGAACTTATCGTTGGCCGACCAGTCGAATTTACCCGAATCGACAACGCAGCCACCCGTGACCGTGCCGTTGCCGGTCAGGTATTTGGTGGTGGAATGGACCACAAGTGTCGCGCCATGTTCAATCGGGCGGCAGAGGTAGGGCGTTGCCGTCGTGTTGTCGATGATCAGCGGGATCTCTGCCGCATCCGCGATGTCGGCAATCGCGCGCACATCCATGATATAGCCGCCGGGGTTGGCGATGGCTTCGCCGAAAATGGCGCGGGTGTTGTCGTCGACGGCGGCTTTGACAGCATCCAGATCGTCAAAGTCGACGAATTTGCATTCCCAGCCGAAGCGCTTGATCGTGTGGGAGAATTGCGTGACCGTGCCACCATAAAGCCGTGTCGAGGCGATGATATTTTTGCCAGGTCCCATCAGCGGGAAGAGCGCCATGATCTGGGCTGCGTGGCCGGAGGAACAGCAGACAGCGCCAACGCCCCCCTCAAGGGTCGCGATGCGTTCCTGAAGCACGGCAACGGTCGGGTTGGTCAGACGCGAATAGATATAGCCAACCTCTTGCAGGTTGAAGAGCGCCGCTGCGTGGTCCGCGTCGCGGAACACGTAAGCTGTGGTCTGGTAGATTGGTGTCTGACGGGCGCCGGTGGCGGGGTCGGGGCGCGCGCCTGCGTGGATTTGCAGCGTATCAAAGCCGTAAGTGGTCTCGGTCATTGTGGTTCTCCTTGAACGGTCTGGCGTAGGGATACGGGATAGAAAACCGCCCCACAAGAGCGCGCAACGGCTCAGGGAAGACGTGTTTGCGTGGCGGGGTTTTGTGGGATGTATGTTCTGCATAAAGGCGCTTGATGCGCCTTTGGGGGCTTCACACCCCCAAACCCCCGTGCAGTTTTCATGCAAAAAGAGGGGCAAAAGGTGGCTGACTCTAGCGCATCCAGAAGCCATTTTTCTTGATGCGGTTGCGGATGGCTTGTTCTTTGCGGGGCAGGTTGTCCTGATCAAAGAGCGCGCGGACCTTGGCACCCCGGTTCTGGTAGACCATGCGTTTGATGGCGTTCGAGCCTTTGAGGACTTTCTTGAGTTTGTTGGGGGCTGTCACGGTTTCCAGGATGTTCACGGCCAGATCGCTTTCACAGGCGTAAAGCAGGGGCAAAAAGCGGTAGTGGCATGAATGGGTGCCATCGAGCATGCCGTCAGGCAAGGCGTCGCGCGATCCATTCAGGGCATGGATGACAAGAGGCAGGGCGACTTGGTCGAGCCAAGGGTCAAAGCTTTGGGCGCACAGTTCAACGGGTGGCGTGTCGCGGATGGCCAGTGCGTATTCGAGGAACTTTTCGCCGAACGCGTGGGGGCATTTATAATAGAAGAAACCGGCGTTGAAGTAGAGGTAGCGCCGCCAGTATTCATCGGGCTGGTTCAGGTCGAGACTGCTGGCGAAGTCGAGGCCGAATTTATCGTAGAGCGATTTCCACAGGCCGGTGTAGCCGGGGCCATAAAGCTGCGGGATGGGCCATGTGCCTTCGCGTTTCAGCGAGGCGGTGGGGCGCTCGAAGTCAAATGGCACTTCCAGCAGATTGGCGGTGATCAGGGTGTCTGTGTCAAAGAACACAAATGGCTCTGCCTTGGGCATCGCTCCGAGCATCTCGATCTTGTTGCCGTAAGGATATGCGCTGCCGAAATGTTTGCTGTGAAAGGGGATGATCTCTGCGCCCAGCTCTGTCAGTGCGCGACGTATTTCGGGGTCTTGTAGACCGGGGTCCTTGTTCCAAAGCGGGCCTGCCTGCGGTTCCATCACCAACAGGCGGCCTTTGAAGTCAGGGGTCGTGTGACGCAGGGACGCCGCAAATATCAGGGCTTCATATCCCAACCGGCCTGCTTGCCCGACGACAGCCACGTTGAAAATTTGCGATTGCGCAGCACTGCGTGCCATACTTGCCCTGCCTTCGGTTTTTTGGCCACTATAGCCACAGAACCGGTTTGGCAAAAGGCGGGATTTGCGATCTGGCCTTTGTTGCGTCGGCGCAGGAAAGATCGAAAGGATATGACGGATGCTTGAAGTCTTATTTGTGATGCTGGCTGCGATGATGGGGCCGGTCGAGAATGATGTGGCTGCGGTCGCGGCACCTGCGGCATTGACCGAACACCGGTTTGACATGTCGGTTGTTTCGACAGAATTGACGGCTGAGCCGCAAACACCGACGGGCAAGTTTACCACAGCCCAAGAGGTCAAGCCGATCTTAAGCGCAACCAAAGGCTCCTGGGTCGCGGTAAGAGAATACGAGGGGCAGGACCTGCTTTATGTCACACATTTGTGGGCGTGGCGATGTGGATTGGTAGCTGTTGCGGTCTCTGTAAATGAGGGGCCGCTGACAGATTGGCCCTTGCCCGCCTGCCACACGCAATACGCGGCACCCAATGCCGTGCTGGAAGAGGATGGGTTGCCCTATATGTCGCGGCCTTTGGGATCAGTTGCCCGTATCAAGGTTCAGATTGTCTATGACGATCTGACGATGGATATCGCTGAATTTGATCGCGGCGCGGTGTTAATTCCATGAAAGGCGGACATGCCGCGAAATTGGCGCAGTTTTGGCCCAGATCGCCCCCAATGACACAATAAGGCGTGTGCAAGGCCGGATTGGTCCTTGAAGATGGTCTGGTCCTTAAGACACCAAGGACATGGCAGCACAGTACGGGATATCAAAGAATGCAGCTTGAAGGTGTTGGCAGTGTGCATTTTGTCTGCCCAGATGCGTTTGTCTGGCCTGAACTGTTGCAAGACCCTTTCGCTGCGCTGGACCCGGAAGTGTTGCAGATGCGGTGTGTTAATGGTCTCGATTGTTGGGTGCTGCGGACCTATTACGAACTGCGCATTGCGGGCTACAAGGCATCTGTCGGCCCTCGTTTGATGCGGGACCACGTCAATGTTGTTGGCGTGCGGTCTTTTGGCCGCAGGCAGCGCGATGTCGGGTCGTTTGTTGTGGCCCCCAGACTGGACGCGCATCATCCGGCGCTTGCGAATTTCGTGATCCAGCAGAACGGCTTAACCCCGCCTGACCGGAATTCGGGTCATGTCGCGCATTGGGTTCAGCCCAACATTTTGCCACGTGATCAGAGGCGTGGTGGGGCGCTTAAGACGATGGTCTATAAAGGGGCGTTGACCAATCTCGACGGGCATTTCCGCTCGGACAGCTTTCGCAGCGCACTGGCGGCGATGGATGTCCAACTGGTGCTGGACAGCGAAGCGGATGCAACAAGTGCAGGGGGATGGGGGGATTACCGACAGGCCGATGCGGTTTTGGCGGTGCGTAACCTGACGCGGTATGATGCCAGATATAAACCTGCGTCAAAACTGGTCAACGCGTGGTGGGCCGAGGTGCCCGCACTTTTGGGGCCGGAGCCTGCGTTTCAGGAATTGCGCCAAAGTCCGTTGGATTATTTCGAAATCCGGTCAGTCGAAGATGTGTTGCGCGCAGTTGCGCAGTTGAAGGCGGAGCCGGACCGCTACCGCGCGATGATCGACAATGGTCGCCAACGGCGCGTCGCATTTTCCACAGAACAAAATCTGCGCGATTGGGTAAGCCTGTTCGAGGGTAAAATAGCGCAGTCGTTCCAGCGCTGGCAGCAGACATCGCGGGCAGGCAAGCTGCTTTATTATAGCAAAGGCGTGATCATGGAGCCGCTTTCAAAGCGCAGCCACCACCGCAAAGCGGTGACCGGTGCGCGTATTCTGGATTGACGGGCCGGTCATTGAGGTTCGCGGATAGGCCGGGGGGCGAAATTTAATTTCGCAGTGTGATCGTCCTCACAGACGGATGGTTCGAACCGGCGCAAGGTGATTACATTGAACGGTACGGTATTTAAGCAAGAGGCCAGTCAAGGAACGTATTTGGTTCCGTTTAAGGGCTGGCCTCTCTTTATTCTGTAAGGTTTCTTTATGAATTCAGACACCGGCGCATGGCCCCGCTTTTTGGCTGGAATGGCATTTCGCGGATATCAAATCCAGCGGGTTTCTCTTGCGTTGTCTCGCTGTGCCAGATTGGCTTTGCATTCCCGGCGGTGATGGTCGAAGGTACCGTAAAACAGACCCAGAGGTTGCGGTTTGTATGTGTCTGTTTGGCTGCGCAACGCGTGCTCTCCGAGTTCCGCATTGTCCGGGTTAGTGGTTATAAATGTTTGAAAACAATCGGTTCGATGGCAACCTTGATCTGAGTGATGCATCCTGTCTTGGGATGGGGGGATGACCCAGAAAAGCCGTGCAATCGGGCTGATGATCAGCGCTATTTTCTGTTTTTCGATCATGGATGTTGCCGTCAAGTTGCTAGCGCCAAGCGTTGGTGTGCTGCCTGCGCTTTGGGCGCGCTATGCGGGGCAGATGGTGCTGGTTCTGGTTTTGGTGCTGCCGCGCCTCAAACAGATTGTGCGCACCCGCTATCCGCTTTTGCAGTTCTTGCGCTCGATCCTGTTGATGAGTGCGACAGCATTCTTTTTCACTGGGATCAGCCTGATCCCGCTGACAGATGCGGCTGCATTGATGTCCACCAATCCGGTGTTGATCACCTTGGGCGCTGCGCTTTTTCTGGGCGAACCGTTGGGCATTCGCCGCGTCGCGGGGATCGCGGTGGCATTGGTCGGCGCGATGATCGTGATGCGACCCGGTAGTGATGTCTTTAGCGCGTCGGCACTGCTCCCGCTTGCTGCTGCTGCTTGTTATTCTGGATACGCCTTGCTGACGCGGCGTGTCGGGGCGGATGAGGACGTTTGGACATCACTTTTCTATACAGGGCTGGTCGGCACGGTTTTGCTGAGCCTGGCTGTGCCCTTTCAATGGAAATCACCGGATGTGACGGGGATGGGGTTGATGGCCGCGATTGCATTGGCCGGAACGATCGGGCAACTTGCGCTGATCCGGGCCTTTTCCCAAGGTGAAGCGGCGATGCTTGCACCTTTTTCCTATACAGGGCTGGCATTTGCGGCATTTTGGGGCTTTGTGTTTTTTGCAGAAATTCCTGATTTCTGGACGATTGTTGGAACATTTATCATTGCGGGTGCGGGGCTTTATGTCTGGCACCGCGAAACGTATGCAAAGCGTTAGGCGGCGGATCACAACCAACGTCATGCGCAACTTCTAAAAGAGACCCCAAAATGACACCTCCCGAGACACTGATCTTTGACCTTGATGGCACTTTGATCGACAGCGCGCCTGACATCCACTTTGCCGCTAACGTTGGCCTTGCGGCCATTGGACGGCCCGCGCTTGATCTGGTCACAGTCACCTCGTTCATCGGCAACGGGGTCGAGGTGTTGATGGCAAAATGTCTTGAGGCCACCGGTTCGTGTGATGACGAAACGCATGCCCGCGCGCTTGAGGCGCTGCTCAAGGCCTACGCAGAGCAGGGGGCCGCGCGGACACAATGCTATCCGGGTGTTGTTGCCTGTCTGGAACGGTTGCAGGCGCAAGGCGTGAAAATGGGGATTTGCACCAATAAGGTTCAGGTGGCCGCAGATGATATCTGCCATGAGCTAGGGCTTGACCGGTTCTTTACGGCCATTCATGGCGCGCGTGACACCGTGGCGAAAAAACCGGCGCCAGACATGTTGTTCAATGCGGTTCAGGCGGTTGGCGGCACGCGTGAAGACACGCTTTATGTGGGTGACAGCGATGTGGATCAAAAGACCGCCCAGAATGCGCGCATCCCGTTTGTGTTTTTTACCGGTGGCTATCTGAACCATCCCCTAAGTGGAGAGGCCCCGTTTATGCGCTTTGACGATTGGTCAAGTCTTTGGCCGCAAACGACAAAAAACCCGTAAGTTAAAAAAGGGTAATAATCTGTAGCGGTTCTGAACAATCGCACGTAACCTCCCCGAAGGGAGGAACCTATTTATGAAACTTATGACTAAACTTTTGTCCGGTGCCGCTGTCGCACTGGCGTTTTCACTTGCTGGCCCTGCGTCTGCGCAGGACTGCCCACGCGGTGATCTGGATCAGCGTTTTTGCGATGTGGACGGTGATCTGATTGCCGATACACCCACCGATCCATCTGAACTGGTGGACCCCGATACACTGATCTTTGCCTACACCCCCGTCGAAGATCCCGCGGTTTACAAAACGGCATGGTCTGATTTTCTGACCCACCTTGAGGCGGAAACCGGCAAATCGGTTGTATTTTTCCCGGTTCAGAACAACGCAGCCCAGATTGAGGCGATGCGTTCAGGGCGGCTGCACATTGCGGGCTTTAACACCGGCTCAAACCCCTTGGCGGTGAACTGTGCGGGCTTCAACCCCTTTACAATCATGGCGTCCAAGGACGGTAATTTCGGCTATGAGATGGAGATCATCACATACCCCGGTTCCGGCATCGAAAAGGTCGAGGACATCAAGGGCAAGCAGTTGGCCTTTACCTCGCCCACGTCAAACTCCGGGTTCAAAGCACCGTCTGCGATCCTGAAATCCGAATTCGGCATGGAAGCCGAGCGTGATTTTGAACCGGTCTATTCCGGCAAGCATGACAACTCGATCCTTGGTGTGGCCAACAAAGACTATATGGCGGCGTCTATCGCCAACTCTGTCAAGGCACGTATGTTGAGCCGGGATGTGATCACCGAAGATCAAGTTGTTACGATTTACAAATCACAAACCTTTCCGACCACGGGCTTTGGTACGGCGCACAACCTGACACCAGAACTGAAAGACAAGATTCGCAATGCGTTCTTTAACTTTGAGTGGGAAGGGTCGTCGCTGCAGGTCGAATTCGAGAAATCCAATGAGGGGCAGTTCCTGCCGATGACCTACAAGGAATTCTGGGATGTGATCCGCAAGATTGATGCCGCAAATGGCGTCAGCTACGCCTGCGAATAAAATCTGATCGGGCGGGCCAATGGGTCCGCCCTTTCCAACAATAAAAACTTGGGGTGGGGAGGCTTTGATGCTGCGGCTTGAGAAGCTTGTTAAGACATATAAGACTGGTGATCAGGCGCTGAAAGCGGTTGAACTGACAGTGCCAGAGGGACAAGTGCTCGCGTTGATCGGGCCATCGGGGGCGGGTAAATCCACGCTGATCCGGTGCATCAACCGGCTGGTTGAGCCGACATCTGGCAAGGTCTATCTGGGGGATGTGGAACTGACCGGCCTGTCGTCTGGTGCCCTGCGCCGTGAACGCCGCCGGATGGGGATGATCTTTCAGGAATACGCGCTGGTTGAACGCCTTAGCGTGATGGAAAACGTGCTCTCGGGCCGTTTGGGATATGTGGGTTTCTGGCGCAGTTTTCTGCGCCGTTTCCCGCAGTCGGACGTGGATGAAGCGTTCCGTTTGCTGGACCGTGTGGGACTTGCCCATATGGCCGACAAGCGCGCGGATGAGTTGTCAGGCGGTCAGCGCCAGCGGGTTGGTATTTGCCGGGCGCTTATTCAAAACCCTGCGCTGTTGCTGGTGGATGAACCTACCGCATCGCTGGATCCTAAAACCTCGCGTCAAATCATGCGGTTGATCTGTGAGTTGTGCAAGGAACGCGGGTTGGCTGCGATTATCAACATCCACGACGTTGCCCTTGCGCAGATGTTTGTGCAGCGGGTGATTGGCCTGCGCTTTGGCGCGGTTGAATTTGATGGCCCGCCCGAAGGGCTGACCCCGGATGTACTGACCACGATCTATGGTGAGGAAGACTGGGAAGCGACCATCGAAGCGGTTGACGACGATGAGGACGACATCGAGGTCGCGGTATGACCGAGGCAAGCATCCGCATCGGCCAGCCTTGGCGCAAACCACATTTTATCAAACGACCATGGTTGCGCTGGACCCTTCTGCTGGGGTTTGCCGCATATCTGGTCGCGGCCTACATGACCGTCGAGGTCAATTGGTCACGTGTCTATGAAGGGTTAGAGCGCGGCAAGAAATTCGTTCTCGCCTTTACCAACCCGGATTTCACCACGCGGTCGTCGGACATCTATGAGGGCATGGTGGAGAGCATCATCATGACCATCGCGTCCTCTGTTGTGGGCATTGCAATCTCGATCCCGATTGCGCTGGGCGCTGCACGCAATATCGCGCCGTTGCCGGTCTATTTGATCTGCCGCAGCATCATCGCCATCAGCCGCGCGCTGCAAGAGATTATCGTGGCGATCTTGTTGGTTGCGATCTTTGGTTTTGGTCCCTTGGCGGGCTTTCTGACGCTCAGCTTCGCCACCATCGGGTTCTTGTCCAAACTGTTGGCCGAAGACATCGAAAGCATGGACAAGGTGCAGGCCGAGGCGATCAAAGCCTCCGGTGCCAAGTGGACGCAATGGATCAACTACGGCGTGCAACCCCAAGTTATGCCACGCTTAATCGGTTTGAGCATTTATCGTCTCGACATTAACTTCCGCGAAAGCGCGATTTTGGGACTGGTCGGCGCGGGTGGCATTGGTGCTACGCTGAACACCGCATTTGACCGCTACGAATATGACACGGCGGCGGCGATTTTGTTGATCATCATCGTAATTGTCATGGCGCTTGAATATCTGTCGGGCGTGATCCGGGCGAGGGTGCAGTAATGCCAGTACAAGACCTGAAGGGCCAAAAAATCTGGCAACGCCGCACGGGCCGCGAGAGCATTTCACATTGGATCATGTGGCTGATCGGTGTCGCGATCTTTGCCTTTTGCTGGCAGCGCATTTCGGAAACAACCACGTGGTTCTTTGTCTGGGATGCGCCGCGCATCGCCAACGACATCTGGACCCGCGCCACGCCGCCGCGTTGGGAATATATCACGCAACTTGGCCAGCCAATCTGGGACACGCTGAACATCGCGACGCTGGGCACGATCTTTTCCTTGATTTTGGCGGTGCCGGTTGCCTTCCTTGCGGCCAGCAACACCACGCCGTCGCGCTACTTGATCCGTCCCATCGCGCTGTTGATCATCGTTTCGACACGTTCGATCAATTCGCTGATCTGGGCGCTGCTGCTGATTGCGATCATCGGTCCGGGCGTTTTTGCGGGCGTTATCGCTATTGCGATCCGCTCCATCGGGTTTTGCGCCAAACTGCTTTATGAGGCGATCGAAGAGATCGACCAGACGCAGGTGGAGGCGATCACAGCCACCGGTGCATCGCGCTGGCAGGTCATGGCCTACGGGATTGTGCCGCAGATTTTGCCTGCCTTTGCGGGCATTGCTGTGTTCCGTTGGGACATCAACATCCGCGAATCTACCGTGCTTGGCCTTGTGGGTGCGGGGGGGATCGGGCTGCAACTGTCGTCGTCGTTGAACGTGTTGGCGTGGCCGCAGGTGTCGTTGATTCTGTTGGTGATTTTGGCGGCTGTCGTCATCTCTGAATGGGTTTCAGCCAAAGTGCGCGGCGCGATCATTTGAAGACCGAAGAAGCCTTTGCCAGCTATGAGCGGGTGCGCCACCGTTTGCCGGTGGCGCGGGCCGGGGGGGCAAGTGTCCACCTGCCCAACCTTGACGCCTTGGCCGATGACATGGATGTTTTCTTGTTGGACGCTTTTGGCGTTCTCAACATCGGGGACAGCGCGATTGAAGGCGTACCGGCGCGGGTCGCGGGCCTGCAAAAGTCAGGCAAGCGGGTGATGGTCGTCTCAAACGCCGCCGGATTTCCCCATGCCCTGCTGATGGAGAAATACAAGAACCTCGGCTATGATTTCGCGCCCGAGGACGTCATCACCAGCCGCAAAGCCACACTGCAGGCGCTGCACGCGGCGCCCCCGCTG
The DNA here is from genome assembly GCA_017854675.1 of Paracoccaceae bacterium. GTDB lineage: Bacteria > Pseudomonadota > Alphaproteobacteria > Rhodobacterales > Rhodobacteraceae > Sulfitobacter. Next base: position 13,315 of record JAFMHE010000077.1, read on the forward strand.
AAATGGGGCCTGATGGCCACGCCAAGCCTTGGGCGTGGCGATATTGAACCGTTTGACATGGTGTATCTGGCCGAAGACGCAGGCGCCTATGACGCGGCTGAGGCGTTTGTGCTGCTGGGCAGTGCGGTATGGACACAAGAGCGTCAGGCGCTGCTGGAAGCATCCCTGCAACGCGTGCCGCGCCCGGTCTATGTCGGCAATCCCGATATTGTTGCACCGCGCGAGACGGGCTTTTCTGTTGAGCCGGGGCATTTCGCGCACCGTTTGGCCGACCGAACCGGGGTAGAGCCGCAGTTCTTTGGCAAGCCCTTTGGCAATATCTTTGATCTGGCGTTTGCCCGGCTTGGCGCGCATGACCCTGCGCGCACGGTCATGGTGGGCGACAGCCTGCACACGGATATTCTGGGCGGGCAGGCGGCGGGTTTAAAGACCGCTTTGATTTCAGGCTTTGGATTTTTCGCGGGCCACGATGTTGAAAGCCCGATCCGCGTATCGGGGATATTGCCCGACTACATTCTTGCACGGCCATAATGCTGCAACGCAGGATGACACAAGTGTCAGAACCGGACTCAGCCTAAATTCCCTACTATCAAGGAATTTAGCAGGGAAATCCATTATTCTGGACACTTTGGAGGGAATTTAATCGGAATTTGGAACGCGAATTCAGCAAGTTATGAGATGGTTCTCCTAAAAATCGCAACAGAAAAATTATGTTTTCAAGGAAAATATTAGGCTGTTTGTGGAATTGAGCGTATTTTGATTTTAGCCATGAAGATGGGGCAGATGAAAAGTTGAGATCAGCAGTCCGTAAGTAAAGATGCATGCTTGGTTGCTGCCGAGCGCTTGCGGCTAAATCTCGTGGGTTTGGTAAACAAGATAGCGGCGCTAGTCGATAAGAAGGTCGAAAATGCCGAAGTAAACCCATCGCAATTTCCGCTGGCCCGCCCTGATAATCCCCTGCCGGTCGATCACTTCTTGGCTGAGATGGCGGACCGCAAGAGCGCCCCAAGGTTGGTTTTCAGACCGAACCAGCTTGGAAACGCGTTTTGGACTAACAATCTGAGTGTCTATATCTATAGCGGAATTGAGCAGGCCTTTACGAAGGCAGGGTTGTTGCCGGGGGGCAACCGGTCTGGGCATGTCGCCGAACTCCGAAAGCTCGAGTCCTGGGTTGCAGAACAGGCGTTGGATCCGAGCCGAGCGGTTCCCAAATATTGCGTTCAAAGAGCAGCACAGCTGTTTTCGAAGGGGATTCTAGAAGAGCGGCGGCCTGAGCGGATTGATGTTCTCTACAATATTGCGCACGG
>JAFMHE010000078.1 GCA_017854675.1 Paracoccaceae bacterium
AAGCAGGCGATGCAGAAACATCATAAAACCGGCACTATCTGATCTTTGGTATTTCGAGGCGAAATGTTTGGAACTAACCGCAAAGAGGCGGCATCCTAGACGTGCTGTGACAACAGCGCCTGCGTCTTTGAGACGAACATATCCAGCTTTGAAATCAGGGCTTCATCAAGCTGCGTCTGATGGGCGTTGTCGGCAATGCATGCGATGATCTCATGCTCACATTCGCGGGCGGTTTGTCCAAGCGGCGCAAACCCGAGCGACCCGGCACTGCCCGCAATCTGGTGCAGCAGATTTTGCGCTTCGGTAAGGTGGGTCAAACGTTCGGTCGCATCACCGCTTTCCCACGCCACAAGGGCATGACGCGCGATAGCAGTCTGCCGCTCTACCAGAAGCGATAGAAAACGTGTTTTGATCCGTTCAATGCCGGGCAAAGTGTCATTCATCAGAGTTAAGCTCGTACCTGACCATTCCAAAAGCTGGCTCTTGCGCGTTCATAAGCCTCACTTGCCGCCTCTGCTGAAGTGTACGCGGCTGAAACAGCATCCATAACAGCACTCTCCGACTTCCAGATCAGCCGCATTGCTTCTCCGGCGCTGACGCGGACATAGAGCTGTTCGCCTTGGCTATTGTAGAGCTCAATCCGTGCCAAGGATAGGTTGATGGCATCCATGAGCACTGTCATCTCTGGCCGCCATCCGCTCTCGGTGACGCACAAGAATGTCCCGCCGCCTGCATAAGACATCAAGAACTGATGCCCTGCCAGCGTGTCAGAGATCACTTCGGCCACATCGGCCACCAAACTGGTAAAATCAAAGGCCGACAAGGCCCGATGATGATCCTTGATCTGGCGGATCGTGAAGGCAAACGTAGTCGATCCAAACAGCGATCCACGTGCCAATTGTGCTAGGTAGTTTTGCATCGCAACGTAATCGATGAGGTTCTCGACGTCATAAATAAATACTGGTTCATGCAATTCGATGAACTCGGCTTGATTTTTTGCTGAGGCGGCTTGAGAAGCGAAAACTTTCTTTGTCAGGGTCTTCCGCTCTCGGACTAGGCTTTCCACTAGACCAAGCCGAGCGGTTAGCTCGGAGAACTCAAATGGTTTGGTGATATAGTCTGTTGCACCAGCAGAAAATGCGGCATCGACGTATCGTTTGTCCGACATTGCGGTCAGCATCAAGATCGGAGCATCACTATAACCACTTGTCGCGCGAATTCTCCGCGTAAGTTCAACGCCGTCCATCTGAGGCATCTGCAGATCAAACAGAAAACAGTCGATATGGTCAGTTGCAGGTTTCCTGACAAAGTCCAAAGCTTCTGGTCCTGAAAGCGCTGTTGTGAGTTCGTGGTCCCCCATGATTGCAACGAATTGCGTCAGCAGCTCAAGGATGATGGGGTCGTCGTCAACCGCCAGTATTCTCATGTCTTTCTCCATCACTACACTTGGCATTTGCCGATTTCACTGGGCACGAGTTAAGTAAAATCAACTTCTAGGGGAAACATGGCATAAGTTTGGCATTTTTAAACAATTTGAGTCTAGATTAATAATTGGCTCAACCTTGGCTTCATTTTGACCACACTTTCCATCTCCGCATGCCGTTTAGGTTGGCTGCTGCATCCTCTGGTCCAGCCGCGAAAACAGGTTGCTCTCATCAATGACCGACATTTGGCCAAATCCGTCATCTGCGCTCAGGAATTCCCGCAATTTTTCACCGGCTGACGTTCCCGACCAAACCCGCTGGCTTGAAATCAGGCTGAACCGCCCGGTGGGTGGTGTGGCGACACCGGTGCGTTGCGCGTTCCATATTTTTGCCAGTCCAGCGTTGAAATCGTCGCTCAGCGCCTCACAATCCATGCGCTGCCGGTCAAGGTTTGTTCCGACGAACCGGCCACTTCCTGCATAGGCAAGGGTGTTTTTCGCACCCTGCGTTGAAAGGGCAGCCGTGGCACCAATCACGTCCAGACAATGGCGGTACGCAATGGGTGTGGTGGTTTGATAAATGCCACGCAGGCCACTGATAGACAGACTAAAAAGCGACATTGAAAAACGCTCGGCCCTTGACCGAAGAAGCTCGTTCTCAAGCGCCAGAACGTCTGAAAGCCCGTCGATTTCCAGCGCTATCGCCTCGCTAAAGCGGATCTTCATCAGCGCTGTCAGTTCGCTCATGATATGGTTTGCTTTGGCCAAGCTCCGGTTCAACATGCTTGAGCTTTTGACCCGCGCCAAAAGTTCGGGGTTTCGGAACGGTTTGGTCACAAAGTCTGTGGCACCCGCATCGAACGCCTGCGTCATCAGGTCCACTTCCTGACTGCCTGTGATCATCAAAATCGGCACGGAATGATATCGTTTGGTGTTCCGGACCAACTGGCACATGGCAATACCGTTCATGCCCGGCAGCATAATGTCGAGGATGATACAATCGAATGGACGCTGTGCCGTGCGCAATGCGTCCAGACCGCTCTCGGCACAGGGGTATAGATCCAGTTGAAATCCTTCCTCAGCCGTCAGGTATTCCTCAAGAAGCCCAAGGATGATCGGATCATCGTCTACTGCCAGAATATGCATTGTCGCTATTTTCCTTAACCTTACCTGACGCGTGATGAAGGACGTGCGACAGCTTTCCACTCCCATATCCAACTGAATTTAAGGCAAACTTATGACAAGGGTGAGGAAAAGCTATGCCGGCCTAATGTGGTGTTCTGTACTTCTGGCTCTGATCTTTGCGCCGTTCTGGTCGCTTGGATGATTGGAAGCGCACCAAAAAGTAGAAAAGTCTTCACAAATTCGCCCAGATTCCGCGCGATGGTCTTATTCGACCTATGATTGAATTTTGGACACGATGCTTTTGCGCATGTCCAGATTGCCCGCCTAAACCAACTTGCCCACCACAATAAGGAGAAATACCAGTGAGAATCTTGGCTGTAGATGATGACCCGGTTATTCTGGATTTGCTTCCTGTCGCTTTGATGGAGCAGGGGTACACCAACGTAACAACGGCGCGGTCAGGTGCTGCAGCGCTGGCATTACTGGAAAGCGCAGATGTTGCCTTCGAAGTCCTGATCCTTGATATTTCTATGCCTGAAATGGACGGCGTTACGCTGTGCCGCAGAATTCGGAGGCTGGCTGCTTACCAAGCGACACCGATTATTGTGCTGACCGCGAATGCAGATATTCTGACGATAGAAAGTGCTTTTGGTGCTGGGGCGAATGACTACATCACCAAACCCTTTGACATCAAAGCCATCGGGACGCGGGTCCAGATCGCAGAACGGATGATGCGGGACGCCTGCGAAACCTTAGTCGTTGGTTCACAGGCGAATGCGTTGGATGATAACACCGGGTTGAATGCCTTGAACATCGAAGACCCGTTCAAGATCTCCGGCCTTTCCCAGCATACCGATATCTTTTCGCTCGGAAACTACCTGTCACAGCTGGCCCGAACCAAAGTAGACAAAACATCCGTTTTTGCGCTGCAAATCTGCGATTTCGAGAGTATCTTCAACTACTGCTCTGGTGATGAACTGCTGTACCTGCTGTCAGAAGTCGCCAATGCGGTATCCTGGTCGACAAAGAACAGAAGCCTTCTTGGCGCATATAACGGATCAGGGGCGTTCATCTACATCGCACCCGACGACATGAATGACGAATGGCCCGCAATGGAGGCCTGCGTCAGCGAGTATCTCAGAAATTCAGGTTTGCTTGGCTTTATGAAGCACCATGCCGACGCGTCCGTCGTCATTGGACGCCCCTTTCGCCCCAACGCGAGCAAGACAAACAGGGTGCGCCCGACATTTGAACGCGCGCTTACCGCAGTTGAGCGGCGCACTCAGGCTATGGAACAGTCCGAGAGACCGATGAACTCGTTCTAGCGGGCTCCACTCACCGTGTTCCACATCATTTCTGACGATCAATAGGTCGGTTGGTTCGGCAGGCATCACATTGCCCACCGAACCGGTCCTTCATGCGGCTTTCGGGTTCTTTGGCCGTAGTGCTTTGGCCAGCAGATACAGCGCGACCGCACCTGCCACGCCAACGATGTCTGACAGCAAGCTGCCCTCGATCATGAAAAGCGCCACAACGATCAGGCCGATGCGCACGATGGGCGCAGCCCGATTTCCGACCCACCAGCCCTGCACACCGGATGACAGCAAGAACACGCCAAAGATGGCTGTGATCGCAGAGCGCAGGATTTCGTACCATGCGCCGTCAAACAGCAGCGCACCGTTATAAAAGAACATGAACGGCACGATAAACGCCGAAATGCCGATCTTGAACGACGCCACAGAGGTCGACATCGGGTTGGACCCCGATATGCCCGCCGCCGCATAACTTGCCAGCGCCACGGGGGGTGTGATCGCCGACACAACTGCAAAGTAGAACACAAAGAAATGCGCGGTCAGGGCAGGGATGCCAAGCTGGATGAGACCCGGCGCGACAACGGACGCCGCCACCGCATAGGCCGCCGTGGTCGGCATGCCCATACCCAAAAGGATTGAAATACACATCGCAAAGAACAGGGCCAACAACTGGTTTGCATCCGCGATGTTCAGCAACACAGACGAGAACCGCGCACCAACACCGGTCAAAGAGATAACCCCGACGATGATACCCGCACAGGCACAGACCGCGATGATCTGCACGGACATGATGCCCGCCAGCTCAAACGCTTTGGACACGGACCTGATCCCCATACGGTAGGGTGTGAACCAACTGACCACAGCAGCCGATGCCGTTGCCAAGGTGCCCGCACGGATGACCGAATAGCCCATAAAGAGCGCGGCAATCAGGATGATGATCGGCAGGAACAAGAACACCTGACGCACCATATCGCGGAACTTGGGCAGTTCGTCCTCGCGCATGCCGCGCATGCCCAGTTTCGCCGCCTCGAAATCCACCATAAAGTAGATGGATACGAAATACAGAACCGCAGGGATGATGGCCGCAATCGCGATATCTGTGTAGGGAATGCCGGTAATCTCGGCCATGATGAACGCGCCCGCACCCATAATCGGGGGCATGATCTGCCCGCCGGTCGATGCAGCAGCCTCAACAGCGCCCGCAGTCGTCGGCTTGTAGCCGACCTTTTTCATCAGCGGGATGGTCAATGATCCCGTCGCCACCACGTTGCCTGCAGAGGTGCCGTTGATCATACCCATCAAGCCAGACGCAAAGATCGCAACTTTCGCCGGGCCGCCACGTGCGCGCCCCGCAGCCGCAAAGGCAAAGTTCACGAAGTAATCACCCACTTTGGAGGCCTGAAGGAAGGCCGCAAAGATGATGAACAAGATGATGTAGGTGGACGAAACCGCCGTCGTTGGCCCCAAGATACCCGCATCTGTATAGACTTGGCTAAAGAACCGCTGCCACGTGATGTCAGGCGCGTTCAGAAAACCGGGCAGCAAGTCGCCCACAAAGACATACAGCAGAAATACCCCGGCAATCACGATCAACGCCATGCCCGCAACGCGGCGCGTCAGTTCCATGATCAGTGCGGTTCCCGCCACGGCGGCAAGGCTCATACCGATGGGCGCAAAGGGCGTACCTGTTGAGTTGCGCATCAAGGTGCCGAAAATCGTGATCAGATAGATCGCCACAGCAATGGCGCAGACCGACAGCACCAGATCAGCAGGTGCAATGCTGCCACGCACACGCGGACGCATCCAACCCAGCACGATGCCAAGCGTCGTCGCGATCAAAAGGGGAATGCCGTAGTGATACGTCTCGGCGGTGCGGATGCCCGCGTCGATCCCGTTCCACATAACGCCACCAGCGATCTGGCTGCCAAAGGACAACGCGGTAAAGCAGGCGTAAAGCGCAGGCAGCAGCGTGAGGTAGGCCAAGATATCAAGCGGATGCCGACCAGATTTTTCATCATCGGGAAACGCGCGTGCGGAATACAGCAGAAAGCCAAGGATCAGCGCGCCGGCGATGTGCACGATCCGGAAATTCCATGTCTCCATCGGGAACACTGGCAGACCGGGGATGTTGACGCCGGTCCAGCCGCGGATCGACCAGCCGTTCAGTGCCGCCATGTGAAACAGGGCGTAGAACCCTGCAACAGCCGCAATCACCAGATAGGCCCGCCCGTCAAAGATGCGACGGTTGTGCTCGACGGGTTCGTCATCAATACCTTCCGCCAGAACAGGTCCGTCAACCTGATCGTCTTTTTGCGCATCTACTGTCATGGTGCCGCCCCCGCTGCACGCCTTTATCACGGCACCCTCGGGCGCTGATAAGCGTCAAAATGTTAAATGATTGAAATGAAAACCGGGGCCACGCATGTCACGCGGCCCCGGTCTTTTTACGGCTTAGTTGCCGAAGATCTGGTCTGCAGGAATGTCTGCACCAGCGTTCTCGATGAACCATTCGGCCGCACCGGGGTGCCACTTCATGACGCCGGCGTTCTTGGTCCAGTTCTCTGGCACGGACGAACGTGCCGCACGGTGAATGTTCACCATCCGCTCATTGTCGGACATCACAACGTCCACGGCTGCTTTGACAAAGCTGGCAGGCAGATCGCAGTTCGCAATCGCAAAGTTCCACATGGAAACAGACCGCGCAGGTGCCGTCAGCGTTGTGTAGGCCTCTGCACTGATGTCAAATGCCGCAACCGGGAAGGTCGCCATCAGCTTTGCCTGCTCTTCTTCGGTGAACTCGATGATGTTCACGTCTGTCTGAACTTCCAACTGGCTGACCGCAGGGACAGGAACACCCGCCGCGAATGCGATCACGTCCAGCAGGCCATCCTGCAACTGACCACCAAGGTCAGCCCAACCGCCATTGCGGCGCTCGTAGTTGATGCCAAGCTCGTCCATCATCCGTGGGAAATACGTGTCGGATGTGGAACCGGCAGGGCCGAAACCGATGCGCGCACCGTCTGGAATTTCGGAGATGGTGGTGATGCCGGAGGACGCCAGCGCCGTGACCGAAAATGGCGTCTGGTACATCGGGAACATCGCGCAGGCGTTGGTCATTTCCAGACCCGGTGCGATCGGGTTGGTGCCCGCGATGGATTCAGCAGCCGGACCCATTGTGGTCATGCCGAACTGTGCGTCACCGGTGTGAACCAGCGCCATGTTCTGCATTGGTCCGCCAGTGACTTCGCCACCACCGGTCAGGCCCAGTTCTTCTGCGACAAGGTTCGCCCAGCCGGAACCGTAAGCAAAGTAAGTACCGCCCTGAGACGCTGTACCAACCGTAAAGCTTTCGGGCCAACCGGTGCGGTCCTGATGGCCGTCTGCATAGGCAGCGGTTGTGGCAAGGGCGGTCGTTGCAATAAATGCGACTAGTTTCATGTGTGTTTCCTCCACTAAATGCGGCTGGTTTCTTTCGTGCCAGCCTTCAAATCAAGCGCTTGATCCGCGTTTTGATATGGCTCCGAAACATAGCACTGGTGCCACATTTTCAACCACTTTGTCGTCCTGTTAGCGCTAAGAGTTTCGCAAATGGCCACCAGATGGGTCAGTTAGGGGGCATTTGCGCAAATACGTGGGTCGAAAAGGGGACATAAAGCGTGCGCAGCGCGTCAGCTCTCTGCATCTGTCTTGGTGATTCCATGTTTCTGCATCTTCTCGTACAGCGCCTTGCGCGACAGTCCCAAGGCCTCATAAGTGGGTTTCAACCGTCCTTCATGCGCGGTCAGCGTTGCCATAATCAACGACTTCTCATGTGCGGCCACCGCCTGCGCCAGTGTCGTTCTGACAGGTCCGGCTTGCGGCGACGCAATCGGATCAAGGCCCAGCACAAACCGGTCTGCCGCATTGCGCAATTCACGCACATTGCCGGGCCAGTCTTGTGTGGCAAGCTGGGCCAGTATCTGCGCGGGCACCTCTGGCATCGGTTTCGAATAACGCACCGCCGCCTGTGCCGCGAGGTTCAGGAACAGCGACGCAATATCATCGCGGCGTTCAAGCAATGAAGGTACATCAACTGTAACGACATTCAGCCGGTAAAGCAGATCAGCCCGAAAACTGCCCTCTGCAACAGCTGCTGTCAGATCGGTCTTTACGGCGGCCAGAATGCGGATATCCAATGCTATCGGATCATTGGACCCCAGCCGCGACACCTCACGGTTCTGAATGGCATGCAGCAGTTTTGCCTGAACAGATACCGGCAGACTGTCGATCTCGTCCAGAAACACTGTGCCCTGACGCGCGTGCTCAAACTTGCCATATCGCGCGCGCAATGCACCTGCAAAAGCACCGGCCTCATGGCCAAATAATTCCGTCTCGACCAGATCGGCGGGCAGGGCGGCGCAGTTGATGTGGACAAAGGGATGGCGCCCCCGTTCCGACAAATCATGCAGCGCGCGTGCGACCAGATCTTTGCCCGCGCCCGTTGGTCCCGTGATCAACACATCCGCGTCCGTGGCCGCAATGGCGCGCACCTTTTTGCGCAGGGCCACGACCGTGTCTGACCGCCCGATCAGCCGCGCCTCAAGTTTGTCACGCCCGCCCACCTCGCGCTTGAGGGACCGGTTCTCCAGCGTCAGCCGCCGCTTCTCCAGCGCATGCTGTACCGTGCTGACCAGCCGCGCGGGGGCATAGGGTTTTTCGATAAAATCATAGGCCCCTTCGCGCATGGATTGCACCGCCAGCGCCACATCACCATGCCCGGTCACAAGGATCACAGGGAACTCGGGATCAATCTCCAACACCTGCCGCATCAACCACAGGCCGTCACGTTCGGGCATGCGGATGTCTGTCACCAGCACCCCGGCATAGCTGCGGCTGACTTTCGCCAGCGCGTCGTCCGCACGGCCAAACACGTCTGCGGGCAAATCCGCCAGCATCAGCGTCTGTGCGCCCGCCTTGCGCAGCTCTTCTTCGTCGTCGACAAAAATAACGGTCTGGCTCATTGGGCTGCGACCTCACGCGGTGCCGTAGGTTGCAACACGACCGAGAATACCGCGCCCCCGTCAGGATGGTTGGATGCGATCAGACTGCCCCCGAAATCATTCACAATATTGTAGGATATCGACAGGCCCAGCCCAAGCCCCTTGCCCGGCGACTTGGTCGTAAAAAACGGGTCGAACATCTGGCCGCTGACCTCTTCGTCAATGCCCGCGCCGGTATCGCGCACCGTGACTTTGTGGCCCACAACCGTAACCTCGACCACTGGCGCGGCCTGATCCTCCATTGCATCCAGCGCATTGTTGATCAGGTTCACAATCACCTGCTGCAACCGGACATGCCCGCCCGTTACCCAGATGTCGCCCTCTGGTGGGGTATACACAATCCGCCCGCCGCCTGCTGCCAGCCGCACATCCAGCACCGATATCGCATCTTGCACCACCGCATTCAGGACCAACGGTCCTGTGGGCTGCTGCGGCCTGCGGGCAAAATTGCGCAGATGGGTCGATATCGACGCCATCCTGTCCACCATCTTCGAGATGTTCTCGAGGTTGCCATCCGCCTCTGCCACATTCTGGCGTTGCAAAAAAGCGCGTGCATTGTCGGCATAGGTCTTTACGGCCGCCAGCGGTTGGTTGAACTCATGCGACAATGCCGCAGACATCTGCCCCAAACCAGACAATTTGCCCGCCTGAATAAGGTCAAGCTGGGTGCGTTCCAGATCAGCCAGCGCCTTACGCAAATCTGCGGTGCGGTCGGCAACCGCTTCTTCCAACACCCGCTTGGCTTTTTGTTCGCGCACCAGTTTCTCCGCATCGCGGCCCTGTTTGAACAGATACGCCATCAATCCCGCAATCATCAAAAGCGCGGTCAATTCGATCAACAACAGCGTGCGCAGCGCATTCAGCGTTGCAGGCGTGGTGGGTGACAGTGACGACATCGTCCAATCATATTCAGCCAGCCGCAGACTGCTTTTGACGAAACTCTCGGACGTGTCCGACGCCACCTCGACATGCTGTGCCATGTCACCCAGATCACGCGCGGTGATCGGCAACAGGTCAATCCGGTCGATGGGATATTGCAGGTTCTGCGCGATGACCTGACGTGTCGCGTCACTCAAGGGGCGCATGGCGCGGAAATGCCAGTCCGGGCGTGACGACATCAAGATGAAATCGTTGCGGTCTGACACGATGAAATCACTGTCAGCCCCGCGCCAGACGCTCTCGAACGCGTCGATGTTGAACTTGACCGCCAGCACGCCGACGATCCGCGTGCCGTCCTCTATCGGGGCGGCATAGAAATAGCCCTGTTCGCCCGTGGTCGTCCCGTAAATCTGGAAACTTGACAGATCACCGTTCAGGGCCTGCCCGAAATAGGCGCGGTAGTTGAAATTGCGCCCGACGTAACTGCCCGGTTCGCGGTACGTCGCCGCCGCCAGCGTGCGCCCGGTGATGTCCATCACAAACACATCCGACGCGCGCACCGCCGTGGCCGTCTGGCGCAAGTCCTCGTTCACCGTCTCCAACAACGCGCCATCATCGGGGCGCGCCAAAAGATCCACCAAGATCGCGCGTTCCGCAATCAGTGCGGGCAGGGGCGCATAACGGCTGATCGCCGCGCGCAGGCTTTCAGCGGCCAGTTTGAGCGGCGCGGTATCTTGCTGGGCTTGCTGGCGAAAGTAATGCCGCTCAAGCGAAGGCAGCGATGCCGCCCCCGCAACAAGGGTCAGCGCCACAAGGCTGGCAATGAACAGGAATATGTTGCGACGCGATAAATGCACGCGCCAAGTATGCGGCATGCAGCCCGCGCTTCACAACGGTCTTTTGCAGGTCCCGCCAAGACGCATCAATATCCGACCCGCCACCGGGGTTTATCAGAGGGTGCAGGCGTGATCTGCGCAAGCCCGGAAGCTTCCATCAGATACGCGGCTTCTTGCGCCAGCAGGCGCTCCTCGGCGTCCCCCTTTACTGGCACGCGCCCCATTTCCAGAAACAAGGGCGCGGCCAGCGGTGTGACCCGCGATAACACGCGATGATCAATCCGCTCGCCGACACGGGCCATCATCTCCTCAATCCGGCCAAAGTCGACCAACCCGCGCAACGCCTCCTCGCGGGTGATGTCCAGCATCAGATGATCCGGGTCATAGCGGTGCAGGGTGTCATAAAGGATATCGCTGGAAAACGTCGCCTGCCGACCTGATTTGCGCGCTTGCGGGCTGTTGCGTTCGATCAGCCCCGCAATGGTGGCCGAGGCGCGAAAGGTGCGTTTCATCACTGCATTACCGGCAAGCCATGTCTCCAGCCCTTCCTGCAAAAGCGTCAGATCAAAGAGCGCGGCAGGATCGCGCAATGGCTCCAACCCCCAGATCAGCGTTGCGTAATCGGTGGCGACGAACCCCAGTGGATCAAGGCCCAGTTCTTCCATCCGTTTGGTCAGCAGCAATCCCAAGGTTTGCATCCCGTTGCGCCCGGCAAACCCGTAGATCACCGTCTGTTCGCGTCCATCATGTGGAAAGCTTTCGACCAGCAGGCGACCGGGTTGCGGCAATTGGCTAACCTGTCGTTGTAGATGCAGCCAGTCGAAAGTGTGCGAAGGCAACTCCGGCCAATTGTCTTGCGTGAACATGCGTTGCACGCGGTCGGACAATTGCACGGAACTTGCGAATTTCGTCCCCATAAAAGTCGCAACCTTGGGCTTTTTCGCAGAATCGCGGCTGACCTCGACGGTCATCTCGCGCAGACCTTCGTATTTCACGATCTGACCGCCGATCAGGAATGTATCGCCCGGTGTCAGGGTCGCGGCGAACCCTTCCTCGATCTCGCCCAGCGGTTTGCCGCCCCGATTGCGCCGCATCCGCACCTTTAGCGTATCGGTGTCCTGAATGGTGCCGATGTTCATGCGGATATTGCGGGTGGCGCGCGGGTCGCGCAACTGCCACGCGCCGTCAGGGCGTTGGATCAGCCTTTGCCATTTGTCATAGGCGCGCAGCGCATAGCCACCCGTGGCGCAGAACGCGAGGCAGGCGTCGAAATCTGCACGCGACAACGCGGAATAGGCTCCGGCAGAAGTAAACTCCGAGAAGAGATCATCGGCAAAGAACGGCCCCGCGCAGGCGGTGATCAGGATATGTTGGCACAAGACATCGCGGGGGCCTGCGCCGCGTGGGTCGCCATCCAGATCGCCATCTAACACGGCTTCCAATGCGGCCACACATTCCACCACCTCGAACCGGTTTGCAGGCACCAGCAGTGCTTTGGACGGCGCATTATATCTGTGGTTCGCGCGGCCAATCCGCTGGACCAGACGTTTGACGTTCTTGGGCGCGCCAATCTGGATCACCAGATCAACATCGCCCCAGTCGATCCCCAGATCAAGGCTTCCGGTACATACAATCGCGCGCAGATCACCGCGCACCATCGCTGCCTCGACGCGGGCGCGCTGTTCGCGGTCAAGACTGCCGTGGTGGATGCCGATGGGCAGGCTGTCGTCATTGGCCAGCCACAAATTATGAAAGAAAATCTCGGCTTGGGCGCGGGTGTTGTGGAAAATCAGCGTGGTGTTGTGCTGCTTGATCTGGTCCAGAACGGCGGGGATTGCATAGGCCGCACCCCCACCAGACCACGGCGGGGCCTCATCCGTGCGCAGCATCTGGATGTCGGGGGCCGGACCGGGGTCGGCCAGCAGGATTTCACAAGGATCAGGGTGACGCGCCATCAGGTGGGCGATTGCGGCGGGGTCTTCGACAGTGGCCGACAGGCCGACGCGTTTCAGATCGGGGCAGAGCGTTTGCAGGCGGGCGAGCGCCAGAAACATCTGGTCGCCGCGTTTGGATTCCGCCAATGCGTGGATTTCGTCGATGACCACGCGTTTCAGTCCGCGAAACATGCGCGGTGCGTCATCATAGCTGACCAGCAGCGCCAGCGATTCCGGCGTCGTCAGAAAAATATTCGGCGGATCGGCGCGTTGTCGTTTGCGCCGCGCGGCGCCTGTGTCGCCGGTGCGTTCGTCAATGGTGATCGGCAGGCCCATTTCCTCGACCGGCGTGCGCAGGTTGCGTTTGATGTCTGCGGCCAGCGCCTTGAGCGGCGAGATATAAAGCGTGTGCATCCCGTCGTGCGCGCCATCCGCCAGATCAATCAGCGTGGGCAGGAATCCCGACAGTGTCTTGCCACCCCCTGTGGGCGCGATCAGCAACAGCGATGGCGCGTCCGCACGGTCCAGCATTTCTTGCTGGTGCGGGTGGATCGACCAGCCTTTCGCTGCGAACCACGTTTCAAATCTGTCGGGTAATCTGTTCATCACCGACAGATAGCATGTCTGCGGTGCAGGGCCAGAGGCGCGCTGCGGTCAGGGCTTGTCCGCCCCGCAGGGCGCGCCTATAAGCGCGCTATGGCTTGGCTTTACGCATCCATTATCCGAATTATATCCCCGGCGCTCTGAGATTTGAGACGCCGGGCCAAAGGTGTTCGAGATCATCGCACCGTTTGAACCAGACATATTCCCTTGACCTATGAGGACGCCCCACATGTGCGCCGAAACACCCGACTATAAATCTACATTGAACCTGCCCAAGACCGATTTCCCGATGCGCGCGGGCCTGCCCAAGCGCGAGCCTGAATGGCTGGCCCGTTGGGCGGAGATCGGTGTCTATGACCGTTTGCGCGAGAAACAAGATCGCACGCCCTTCACGCTGCACGACGGTCCTCCCTATGCCAACGGACATCTGCACATCGGTCACGCGCTGAACAAAACCATCAAGGACATGATCGTGCGCTCGCACCAGATGATGGGTTTTGACGCGCGCTATATCCCCGGTTGGGATTGCCACGGTCTGCCCATCGAATGGAAGATCGAAGAGCAGTACCGCAAGAAGGGCCGCGACAAGGACGAGGTGCCGATCAACGAGTTTCGCAGCGAATGTCGCGAGTTTGCGAAAGGCTGGGTCGATATCCAGCGCGAGGAATTCAAACGTCTGGGGATCACCGGCAACTGGGCCAATCCGTACCTCACGATGGATTTCCACGCCGAGCGGGTGATTGCTGAGGAATTCATGAAGTTCCTGATGAACGGGACGCTGTATCAAGGCTCCAAGCCTGTGATGTGGTCGCCCGTTGAGCAGACGGCACTGGCCGAGGCCGAGGTCGAGTATCACGACAAGGACAGCTTTACCGTTTGGGTGAAGTTTGATGTTGTTGTCACCGTTGGCGATGATGACCTGATGGGCGCGAAAGTTGTTATTTGGACAACAACTCCTTGGACTATTCCCTCGAACAAGGCTGTCGTTTACGGAGAAGGTATTTCCTATGGTTTGTATGAGATAACCGGCACGCCAGAAGAGTGTTGGGCGCAGGTTGGTGAGCGTTTCCTGTTGGCAGATAACCTGGCGGCAGATGTACTTGGTCGCGCTCGGCTTGATGATAGCATGTGGTCTCGCGTCCGCGACGTCACAAGTGAAGAATTGTCTGGATTGCAATTAGCTCATCCCTTGGCAGGTGCTGAAGGCGGCAATGGCGAATGGGACGACATCCGTGATTTCCGTGCCGCCGAGTTTGTGACCGACACCGAAGGTACAGGCTTTGTGCATTGCGCACCTTCCCACGGTCTTGAGGAATACGACCTCTACCGTGATCTGGGCATGTTGGAGCAGGTGATCACCTACAACGTGAACCCCGATGGCCGCTACCGCGATGATCTGCCGTTCTTTGGCGGCAAGGCGATCCTCAAGCCGAATGGCAAAGAGGGCAACGCCAATGCTGCCGTGA
>JAFMHE010000079.1:0-2707 GCA_017854675.1 Paracoccaceae bacterium
GGCGTGCGCCTTCGACCACTCGGCCACCGATCCATTGCGCGGGGTTTAGCGTGGGCGCGGGCAGAGTTGCAAGAGGGAAAAAGCGGCAAAGCCGGCGACTTCTTGAATTAACTTTCCAGATGGACATAGATGCGCCGGTTCATGCGGCCTTTCTTTTCCATTTTGCCGAGGCGAAGCGCGCCAATCTCGCCGGTGCGCGCGACATGGGTCCCACCGCAGGGCTGCAGGTCGATGAAATCGCTCTTTTCACCAATGCAAATCAACCGGATACGCCCTGCGCCTTTGGGTGGTTGAACGGCCATCGTTTTGACCAGTTTCGGGCTCGCGGCCAGTTCTTCTTCGGTGATCCAGTCGGCCGCAACGCGGGCATCCAGCGACACCAGATCATTCAGCGCCTCTTCGATCCCGTCACGGTCTTGGGGCGCGTCCGGCATATCGAAATCAAGCCGCCCGTGTGTGGCCGAGATTTGCCCGCCCGTCACACCAAACGGCACGACGACAGACAGCAGATGAAGCGCGCTGTGCACCCGCATGTGGCGGTAACGCCGGTCCCAATCCAGCACTTGGGTGACATGGGCACCCAGCGGCGGCATCTGGCTGGCTTCGGATGGCACAAGGATAATGTCGTCGCCCTGCCCTTTGATCGCGGTTGCCAAAGGCAGACGTTTACCATCCCATTCAAGCCAGCCACTGTCGCCGGGCTGACCACCCCCGGTCGGATAGAATACCGATTGGTTCAACACGATGCCGCCCTCATCGGTGATCGCGCGTACCACGGCAGGTGCATCGCGCAAATACGCGTCATCGCGAAACAGCATGTCGGTCATGCGGGCTCTCCGTCTTTGGGCTTGGCCTGACCAAGGGCCTCGGGATTACGCAGCCAAATATCGCGCTGTGCAAACGGAATTTCGATGCCTTCTTCGGCAAAGCGTTTTGCGATGGCATGGTTGATGTCGCTTTTCACGACCATCATCCAGTTCACATCCCGCAAGACGCATCTGACTTCAAACTCCAGCGAGTCCGCACCAAAATTCACGAAAAGCACCGACGGAGGAGGTGTATTGAGAACCATCGGTTGCGCTTGCGCGATCTCGCTTAAAATCGCCTCGATCCGCTTGGTGTCTGTGCCGTAGGCCACCCCGACAGAGATGATCACGCGCCCGACGGTGTTGCCACGGGTGTAGTTCGTGACTGTACCGCTGACCAGATCGGCGTTGGGGACGATGACATCGGTGCGATCAAATGTCTCGATCCGGGTGGAGCGGACAGAGATGTCGCGCACATACCCCATGTTGCCGCCCACCTCGATCCAGTCACCCTCCGAGATCGGGCGCTCAATCAGCAAAATGATGCCAGAGACAAAGTTGCTGACAATGTTTTGCAGGCCAAAACCAATGCCCACAGACAAGGCACCAGCAACAATCGCCAGCGACGACAGGTCAATCCCGGCCCCGTTGATCGCCAGCAATGCGGCCAGAAAAATACCGACATAGCCAAGACCGGAAACAATCGCGTTCTGGCCGCCGATGTCGATTTTGGTCTTGGGCAACACATTCGTCTTGAGCGCCGATTGCATTAACCGCGTGAGCGCCAAACCGATGACGAAAATGATTGTGAATGCCAGAAAGTCGGAGGGCGATATCCGGCTGTCTCCGATAGCGAAACCGCGCCCGAAGGCCGACCACAACTCCGCAAGATCCGTCAGCCGCGCGCCCCAGATCAACGCCAGCAAGGGGGCTGCACAGACAATCAATAGCAGGCCAAAGATGACCGGCATCAACGCCTCGCGTCCGGCATCGCCTTGTCCGGTCACAGCGCCGTAAATGTCTGCCAGAAACCGCTGCACGGCCATCACCAGACCCAACAGGGCAAGCGTCATGATATAGGGGGGCAGTAAGGCGTCTGCTGCCTTGAAATAGCCCGCCGCAAGCAGCAATGGCGATATGCAGGCCACAACCACAGCACCCGTCCCGAGGCTTCGCACAATTCTGCTTAGTGTCGAGACCCGCAGTTCTGCAGCCGCATCATCATGAGGTTTTGTTTCGGTATAGCTGCGCAGGATTGTCCCGATCCGGTAAAGCGCGATACTGGCAATCAGCAAGGGTACAAACAGCAAAATGGCTTCGGACGGTGCGGCGGCATCGCCTGCGTCCAGCACCAATGAAATCAATGCACCAAGCACCATCGCGCAGGTGATGACCCATACATTGAACCGCGCCTTGGCCCGCATCGTGGGTTCGATAAGGATCAGCGCTTCATCATCATCGCGCGCAAACACACGCTCCGAAATCCAACGGATGCCCAGCATCACGCCACCCAGCACGGCGATACTCTGGATGATCTCTTCGGCGTCGTTGCTTAGCATCTGGGTCGAGGCCGCAGCGATCGACAGCACGACTAGGCCCGCGAAGGGCAAAAATATCCGTAACAATGAGACAAGAAAACGCCAGATGCCAAAGCCCCGCGCGCCAAAACGCTGCAAGCTTTGGACGATCATCCGCGACCAACGCCGCCCGCGGAAGATCAGAACAAAGCCCAACAGGGTCAGTGCCGCCGTCAAAGGCAAGGTTTCCCATGGCTTTTGCGACGTTGCAGTCGGCCTGAGGTGCAACAGCGCGTAGGCGTTGCGGTTCAGGTCATCAATCGCCGGCTGCCAGTTGGCCGGGTTCATCGGCGATGGCGACACGGTCAGCAGTTGCTCGGTCTG
>JAFMHE010000079.1:3141-10369 GCA_017854675.1 Paracoccaceae bacterium
AAATACGCATCAAACGTCTTCAAACATGCTTGGAAGATCTGCGGGCGCTTTGTCGAGCCAACCCGGCACCGGCAGGTTTTTCTCGCGCAGGAACGTCGGGTTATAAAGCTTGGTCTGATACCGCGTACCAAAATCGCACAGGATCGTCACAATGGTGTGGCCCGGCCCCATCTCGCGCGCAAGACGCATCGCACCGGCGATATTAACACCTGAAGACGCGCCCAGACACAGCCCCTCATGTGCCAGCATATCAAACACAATTGGCAGCGCTTCGGTATCTGGAATATTGTATGAGAAATCCGGCTTCAGCCCCTCAAGGTTCTTGGTGATGCGGACCTGACCGATGCCTTCGGCGATTGAGCCGCCCTCAGACGCCAGTTCTCCGGTGGTGTAATAACTGTGAAGGGCTGCGCCATCGGGATCGGCCAGTGCAATTTTGACGCCCTTGGGTTGCAGTGCCATGGCGATACCGGCCAATGTGCCACCTGAGCCAACCGCACAGCAGAACCCGTTGACCTTGCCGTCTGTCTGTTCCCAAATCTCGGGGCCTGTGGTTTCGATATGCGCCTGCCGGTTGGCGACATTGTCAAACTGGTTGGCCCAGATCACCCCTTCATTGGAAGTGCGCGCCAGTTCATTCGCCAAACGTTCAGAATAACGGATAAAGTTGTTGGGGTTGCGGTAGGGCGCGGCAGGCACCTGCACCAGTTCGGCCCCCGCAAGGCGCAGCATGTCTTTTTTCTCTTCGCTTTGCGTCTCGGGGATTACGATGACAGTCTTGAACCCCATTGAGGCACCAACCAGCGCAAGGCCGATGCCGGTATTGCCAGCAGTGCCCTCGACAATGGTGCCACCGGGTTTCAGCGTGCCTTTGGCAATCGCGTCTTTGATGATGAACAGCGCCGCGCGGTCCTTGACGGACTGGCCAGGGTTCATGAACTCGGCCTTGCCGTAAATGTCACAGCCCGTCGCCTCGGACGCCGCGCGCAATTTGATGAGTGGTGTGTTCCCGACGGCCGTGGCCAGATCTGATGCGACGTGCATAAATGCCCCTTTGCTTAACTTGCCTCAGGTGTAGCGCCGGGGTGTGCAGACCTCAAGCGGTCGCGGTGACGGGCCAGCCAATTGGCGGCCATAACCAAAGGGGCGTTGGTCGCGTCAAAGCTGTCGACCATGTTGATAAAGTCGGCGAACGGTATGATGTGGCTGCGAATGTCCTCATGCTCGGACGCCAGCCCGCCGATGCCTGTTGCGGTATCCGGTAGGTCGGCCAGCCCCAGAAAGACATAAAAGAATTCCGTCGCATTCCCCGGCGAAGCATAGACTTCTGCGATTTTCTCCAGTGCATTCAGCGTCAGCCCTGCTTCTTCTTGCGCCTCGCGGCGGGCTGCGTCCTCGGGCGTTTCGCCCGGATCAATGCCACCGGCGATAGGCTCCAACTGCCACACTGTCGCGTCGCCGCGCACCAAAGGCCCCATGCGAATTTGCTCAACCAGCATCACGCAATCGCGCACCGGATCATAGGGCAACAGGATCGCGGCATCGTTGCCGACAAACACCGCACGCTCCATCGTGGCAGACATCTCACCGCTGAATTTCTCGTGGCGCAGGTGCAGTTCTTCAAGCGCATAGTAATGCGAATAGGCGATACGGCGCTGCGCAACCTCGACTTTACCGCGAAACACCCCTGCCCCATGCAATGAGGATTGCGCATTGACGCGGGCTGCGGCGCGCACACGGATACGCGGGAATATTTTTGCAACATCCGCGCGGCTGCGTGTGCCGTAATATCCCATGACTTCGACGGCGGCAAAGCGGCTGAGTTCGCCCGACGTCGCCTGCCAGTCGGCGAACGACCACGGCCCATTCGGCGTCCAAAGCCCCGGTTGCGGCACATAGATCTCGGCGGTCTGACCCTCTGCCAAAGACACTAAGTGCAGGTCGTAGTTGAAACCACCTTCGTAAAAATCAAGCCGCGCAATGTCCTGCGCGTCAAGCCCCTTGATCACGACCCCTTCCGCACTTGCACCTGTGCGGACCTCGATCATCGGAAAAGGGCCTTCGGTTACTGCTGAAACTGCGTAATTCTCCAGCATTGCAGGCGTTGCGCTGAGGTCCTCACCGGACTTACCCAACACGATCTCAAGCAATGCAGCGTCGCGCATCGTGCCGTAAAAGAACAGGTTTCTCATGGGTTATTTCCAGCGGCGTCCGGCGAATTCGGTCAGCAGCCCCGAAACAACCGCGCAAACCAGTACGGTGATACCCACTGTCGGTGTTAGCATCAAAGCACCGAACTCAGCACCAAGCTGAAAAATCGCAGTCAGCGCCTCAAGCGGACCATCATACCGGTTCCCCATGGCACGGCGGAACATTTCATAGCTGGATTGCACCCCCAGCCCCCAGAAGATCAGGACCACAACGCCCGTCAGCCCGTTATTGATCGCCGAGGTCGTCCCACGCCCCGCGCGGCGGCCCATCACAACCCAACCAACAGCAAGGCCAAGTGCGACATTGGTCTGCATGAAATAGCCAAAGTTCGTGCGGTCCGGCATCAACGCGATAACTTCCTGCGTCAGGATATACCCCACCACTGCCAAACAAATGGCCGCCATCAATCGCGCAGCTGTGGGCATGGGGTGGCTCCTGTTACGTCAACGCTTATCCCGGTTTGCGTATCGTAATCTGGGTGACGTCACAATTTCCACTGTCAAATGTAGCCGCGCAGGATGTGAGGTAAAAATTCCACATCCGGCGAAAGCGGTCGTCAAAGCCCAAAGCGGTGATCTGATCCCATTTGTCGTTGAATGTCTCGTGCCAGCGGCGCAGCGTGATGTCGTAGCTTTTGCCAAATTCGATGGATTTATCGACGATCAGGCCTGCCTTTTCGATCTGTTCACGCAGCACCGTGGGGCTGGGCAACATGCCACCGGGAAAGATGTATTTCTGGATAAAATCCACACCGCGTTTGTACACCGCCCAGCGCGCGTGATCGACCGTGATGATCTGCAAAGTCGCGGTCTTGCCCGGCTTGAGCCTTTCGCGCACGGTGTCGAAATAGACGGGCCAGTATTTTTCGCCCACTGCCTCGAACATCTCGATGCTGGCTATGCCGTCATAATGGCCGGTTTCATCGCGGTAGTCCTGCAATTTGAACGTCACCAGATCAGACAAACCAGCCTTATCAATGCGGTCTTGGGCGTATTTAAACTGCTCTTCGCTGATGGTCAGACACGTCACCTTAAGCCCGCGTTCTTTGGCCGCGTATTCGGCAAAGCCGCCCCAGCCGCAGCCGATCTCAAGCACATGATCACCGGGCTGCACGCCCATCTGGTCAACCATGCTTTTGTATTTGGCGGTTTGTGCGGCCTCAAGCGACTGCTGCGCACCGTCTTCGTATAACGCTGACGAATAGGTCATCGTATCGTCCAGCCAGAGACCATAAAAGTCATTGCCCAGATCATAATGATAGCTGATGTTCTTGCGCGCTTGCGCCTTTGAATTGCGCTGCAACCAGAACCGTAGTTGTTCAAACCGGCGCACCACACCCATACCCGGAAAACCGTCGTACATGTTTTCATTGCCCGCATGGACCAGATCCATGAACGCCTGCAAATCCGGCGTGGACCAATCGCCATCCAGATAGGCATCACAAAAGCCCAGATCCCCCTCTCGGATCAGCCGCGCAAACAGGTCATTGCTGTGAATGTCCAGTTCGGCCACATGGCCGGGGTTCTTGCCCTCGGCGCGAAACCGGCGGCCATCGGGTAAAACGAAATCAACGCGGCCTGTGCGCATCTGCTGGGCCATGCCAAAGACACGCGCGAAATAGCGTGGCAGACCGGTTTGGCCCTCGGTACTGGTTAAGATCATGCCGTTCCCCGTGGTGTAACACTTGCTGGACAGGTACTTAGCCCAGTCCCAACTATTAACAAATCCTAAAAGCCACGTTTTTCATAGGCTTGTAGGGCGCGCTCGCGGCCTTGGGCCGGGGTCACGATTGGTGACGGGTAGTCATCTGCCGCCGACAACCCCCAACTGCGCGGTGCCGCGTCGAAAAACGCCAAAGCTTCCTCGTGCGGATTGGCTTTGCGCTCCGCGATCCAGCGGCTGGTGTAGTCGCGCTGTTTGTCGAATTTATCAAGCTGGGTTTCGGGATTGAACACGCGAAAGTACGGCGTTGCATCAGGGCCAGAGCCAGCCGACCATTGCCAACCCATTGCATTGCTGGCGGGATCCCAGTCGATCAGACATTCCTCGAACCACGCAAGGCCAATGCGCCAATCGGTCATCAAATGCTTGGTTAGATAACTGGCCACAATCATGCGACCCCGGTTGTGCATCCGGCCCGTCACATACAGCTCGCGCATCGCGGCATCTATGAACGGCAACCCGGTACGGCCCTGTTTCCATGCCATGACTTCGGAGCAATGCGCATCTGTGCGCCACGGAAACGCATCCCAATCCGGTTTCCAGTTGCCCGTCAGGATGCGCGGGGTGTGGTGCATCAAATGATAGGCAAATTCACGCCAGACCAGCTCTTTCAGGAAAACTTCCGCGCCTTGTTTGCCTTCTTCCAACGCGCGTTTGCCCGCGTGCCAGCATTGGTGCGGGCTGATTTCGCCCAAAGCGAGGTTTTCAGACAGGTTTGATGTGCCGTCCACACCCGGCAAGTCGCGGGTTGTGTTATAACCTGCAACAATATGCGCAATAAATGCCCCAAGCCGCGATTGGGCCGCCTGCTCGCCCAGCCTCACGAACGGGCGGACGACATCCGCACCCCGGTTCATCGCTGCGCCCATGTCCCAACTGTCCAGCGCATCACTTTGCGGCCAGTTTTGAGGCGCCTGTATGTCCCTTGGTGTAGGCAAGGGCGCATCGACATCACGTCCCTTCACCATGTTCCAGAAAGGCGTGTAGACCTTGTAGAAACCACCTGTCTTGGTCTCGACGGTCCAAGGCTCAAACATCAGATGGCCCCCAAAGGACCGCGCGTCGATACCGTCCTCTTTCAGTGCCTCTTTTACCGCCGTATCACGCGCAATGCTGTCAGGATCGTAAAGGCGCGACCAATAAACAGCCCCTGCCCCTGTCTGCGCAATCAACTGTTGCAGCACCTCAAGCGCATCGCCTTTGCGCAGGATCAACCGGCTGTCTTTGCCCTCAAGGCTGTCGCCCAGCGCCCCAAGCCCGAGGCCCAGCCGCCATTTCGGGGCCGCGCCCAGACTGGCGACCTGATCGTCGTGGATGAACACGGGGATCACAGGCCGTCCGGTGTCGCAGGCCGCAGATAAAGCGGGATGATCGCTGAGCCGCAGGTCGCGGCGAAACCAGATCAGGATGGGCGAAGTGTCAGTCATGGGTGGGCCTTTTCCAGCGGTGCTGTGCCAAAGCTAGAACCCTAGTGGCGCAATCAAGGTCTGGCGGTTAAATCACAAGACAGCGTCCAGCGCACCCAGCAATTGATCCACCTCGGCCTTGCTGGTGTAGTGGGTAAAGCTAAGCCGCAGGACGCCGCGTGCCGCATCAACACCCATCGCCGTCAGCGCGCGGCCTGCATAAAAATCACCGCCCCCCGCCATGATCCCGTGCTTGGCCAGTTCAGCCGCCACTTCGGCGCCCGGACGGTTAAGCGCCAGCGCCACCGTTGGCGCGCGCCCCTCGGCCTGGGGCGGGCCGATCAGACGCACGGAATTGCGCGCCTTGACCGCGTCCAGCAGGGGTTGCAACAA
Organism: Paracoccaceae bacterium; assembly: GCA_017854675.1. Taxonomy (GTDB): domain Bacteria; phylum Pseudomonadota; class Alphaproteobacteria; order Rhodobacterales; family Rhodobacteraceae; genus Sulfitobacter. Next base: position 8,874 of record JAFMHE010000079.1, read on the forward strand.
CGTGGTTTCCTGCGCGCGCATCATGTCATGCACTGCCGCCGCACGGGCCGCAGGGCCTGTATCACCCCCCACGTGGTGTGCATAAAATGCGTCGATGTAATCAGCCATCCCCGCGCAGGCTGCGACCTGCGCATGGTCCGGTCCCGCAGGCGTGAACCGCTTGTAAAGGCTATCCCCGTTGAACACATGCCCCTGGTTGGGCAACAACATGCCCAGCGCGCGGCGGATCACCATCAGGCCCTGATGCGGGCCGAACGTCTTGTAGGCTGAAAACAGATAGATATCTGGCCCAAGCGCACCGATATCCGCAAACCCGTGCGGCGCGTAAGACACTCCATCGACACAGACAAATGCACCCGCCGCATGCGCCAGTGCGGTGATCTCGACCACCGGATTGACCTGCCCCACCACGTTCGAGCAATGCGGGAAACATACCAGCCGCACGTTTTCGTCCAACAGGTTTTCCAGATCATCAGGGTTCAATGCGCCGGTTTCAGGATCAATGCGCCATTCGCGTATCTCGATCCCGCGCTCTGCCAGCCTGCGCCACGGACCTGTATTGGCCTCATGGTCCTGATTGGTGACGATGATCGCCTCGCCGGGTTGCAGCATTTGACCAAAAGCCTGCGCCAGCACGTAAGTGTTCTGTGTTGTCGAGGGACCAAAGCTCAGCTCATCGCCCTCCACCCCGAGGATCGCGGCCATGCGGGTGCGGGCCTCGTCCATTTCAGTACCGCCCAACATGCTGGCGGCATAAGGGCCATACGGCTGCACCTTGCGTTGGGTGTAAAACCGAAAGAGCCGGTCAATCACGGGTTTGCAAGTATACGAACCACCAGCGTTCTCAAAGAACGCCTGCCCTTGCAGGGATGGCTCATCAAAGGCGGGGAATTGGGCACGCACCCATGCGGTATCTAATGTCATGTCGCTAACTTACGACAAAGGCCCCGATGCGCAAGCACCGGAGCCTTTGATTTCATGCCAAATGTCAGATCTTATTCGGCAGGCACAGCACCCTGTGCATCAACCGTTACCGATGTAATCCCCGCCGCTTCGCGACGACCATCGTTAAAGATCGCCTTGATCAAAGAGATCGCCATCAGGGCCATCACAATCGAGAACGGCAATGCGCCGATCACCATCGCGGTCTGGATCGCGCCAGTACCACCAGAGATCAGCAATCCGCCAACCACCAGCGCAAGTGCAGCACCCCAGAACAGGATATGCGGACGCGCCTTTGGACCCTCATCACCCGCCGCGTTGATCGTATTCACGATCAGCACCGCAGAGTCAGCCGAAGTCACAAGGAACGTCATCAGCAGAACCACGATCAACACGGCCATGCCCCATGACAACCATTCACTAACAGGTGCCAGCATAAATTCGGTCATGGCGAAAATCTTGTCGCTGTTTGCCACACCAAAGATCGCACCATCAGCACCGCCGTTCAGCTCCAGATCAATCGCAGTGCCACCGGCCCAAGAGAACCACACAAA
>JAFMHE010000079.1:10646-14572 GCA_017854675.1 Paracoccaceae bacterium
AAGATGATGAAAAAGCCCAAGAGGACAATCGACAACACCATGTTGATGTTGGACAACCATTTGATGCCTTTGCCCACACCTGACAGCGCTGACAAGGTTGACGCACCCATGATCACAATCAGCGCTATGATAATGCCCATCGTGGTTGAACTGCCCGCGATGCTTTCGCCTGCTGCGTTCACCGCATCTGCACCATTCACCAAGCCGCCAAAACCGATGCGGGTAAGACCCGCAAGGAACTGCTCAACCCCGAAGCCAAGCGTTTGTGCCACACCCAGAATGGTCGCCACAACCGCCACGATGTCGATCAGGTGACCCAATGGACCCGAAAGCGACTTGCCGAACAATGGCGTCAGACCCGAACGGATTGTGAGGGGCAAACCACGACGGTAGCTAAAGAACGCCAGCGACAGACCCGCGATGGCATAACACGCCCAAGCGCCAAGCCCCCAATGCAGGAACGACCATTTGTAGGCCATCCGCACATTATCCGCTGTGCCGCCCGTGGTCAGGCCTTGGATGGTTTCGGGGTTGGACCCGAAGTGCGCGACCGGCTCGGCCACAGCAAAGGTCAACATGCCGACACCGATACCGGCACCGAACATCATGGAGAACCAAGAAAAGTTAGAGAACTCGGGTTTGTCGCCTTCACCGCCAAGGTTCAGACGCCCCGCAGCGGGCCAGATGGCCAAGCCGATGCAAACAATTACAAACGCCGCCACAACCCAGATGTACCAGGATGCAAAATTGGCCAGAATAGCGCCATTCCAGCTGCTCAAAACGCCACCCGCTTGGGTTGGCCAGAAGATACACCAGACCACAAGCATGCTGATGATAATCTTACTGATCACTGTGACGTTTACGCTAAAGCCCCGATAGAACCCGACTTCAGACGTCTTGATCGGTAGATCCGATAAAGGTGGTTTAAGTGCCATTTTTTTATCCCTGTTGTTACGTTTGGACAACAGCCTAAAGCGACAATCTGTCGCAACAAAACAAAAGAAGGCAGTCAAGCCGGGGGATCTGCGGTGACTTAGCTTAAGTCATTGTTACTAGATGTAAAAAACATATACGTTTTGTAACTAATTTTGCTGGAAATTCTATTTCTTGCGCCAAACGCCGCGCAAATATGTGTTTGCGCGGCGCACTTGCCCCCTGACCTTGAAAGCCGGGCAGCGATTCTATTGCCTATTTCTTGGGCATTTTCAGGATAACGCAGCCACTATTGCTGCCGCATTACGCTTGATGACGTCCATATCACCCATCGTGCCGGGTGGTCGGATGCCGATACCTTCATGACGCGGATGGATATGGAAATGCAGGTGAAAAACCTCCTGCCCACCTGCCGCTTCGTTGAACTGGAATATCGTGATGCCATCAGCGGCAAACGCGGTCTTGGCCGCATTCGCGACCTTGTTTACCGTCGCCATGCACGCCGCCAATTGTGCCGGCGTCGCATCCAGCATGTTGCGACAAGGCGTTTTGGGGATCACCAGACAATGCCCTTCGGTGCGCGGCATGATGTCCATAAAACAATAGGTCTCATCATCCTCATAAACCTTAAAGCTGGGGATTTCCCCGCGCAGGATCTTGGCAAAGATATTCTGGTCATCATAGGCGGTCATGGCGGTGCTCCTGTATGCGTTAAACCGCTTTTATGGCCATCTGCGGCCAAGGTCGAGCCTATCCGCGCCGCAAGCGCCGCTCGGCCAATCGCAGCAGGGCTTTGGAATAGAACTTGTGCAATGGGATGGTCGCGCGGACCCACGCGGGCATCTGCTGGCCCTCTCGCGGCACAACCGCTGAACCAAAGATCAAGCGCGCCACGCCGCCTTCCTTGCCCACCAACGCCAGATAGGATCGCGTGTGCCCGCTATCGTCAGCTAGCAACAATTGTCCCGGCGCGCGCGCCTCGACCCGCCAAACGGCGAAAACATCCGTTTCCCCCGACGACAATGCGCGCACCTGCGCGTCCGTTATCCGGCGACGCCGCGCTGCGCTTAGCACAAGGCGCTCAAGCCGGAACAGCCATGTCGTGTAAAACGCCACGACGAATTCCTCCATCGTGGCGTTGATCGGCAACATCACCTCAAAACAATCGGTATAGGTGCCCTCTTGGGTGGCATAACGGTGCAGCAGGGCGTCCTGCGGCACCGCGATCTGGCGTGCGATCATGCGTTGACGTCGACAACGACCCGGCCACGCACCTGTCCTTTGAGAATGTCTTTGCCGAGGGCGGGCAGATCACTCAGCGTGGCAGGCTGCACCATCGCCTCAAGCTTGGCCATCGGCAGGTCTTTTGCAATCCGCTCCCACGCCCGCAGGCGGTTGTCATAGGGCTGCATCACGGAATCGATCCCCAGCAGGTTCACACCACGCAGCAGGAACGGAATGACCGTTGTCGGCAAACCCGCACCACCGGCCAGACCAACCGCGGCGACAGAGGCCCCATATTGCATTTGCCCCAACACACGCGCCAACATCTCGCCGCCAACCGCATCGACACACCCGCCCCAAGTCTCGGCCTCAAGCGGGCGTTTGACGGTCTCGTTGATCTCGTCGCGCGCCACGATCTGGGTCGCACCCAACTCCAACAGATAATCAGAAGCCTCGGGCCGCCCTGTCACAGCAGCAACCTTATGCCCAAGCGCCGCCAGTATTGCGGTCGCAACCGATCCGACGCCACCCGCAGCCCCCGTCACCAAGACGGGCCCATCCTTGATACCATGATCTTCCAAAGCCATCACCGACAGCATCGCCGTAAATCCGGCTGTCCCCACCGCCATCGCCTGACGCGTGTCCAGACCGGCAGGCAGCGGCACCAGCCAATCGGCCTTGACCCGTGCCTTTTGCGCATAACCGCCCCAATGGGCCTCGCCCACACGCCAACCTGTCAATACGACCTTGTCGCCTGCCTTGTAGCGCGGATCATCCGACGCCTCGACCGTGCCTGCAAAATCAATCCCCGGCACATGCGGATAGTTGCGCACCAGACCACCGCCGGGTCCAATGCACAGACCGTCTTTGTAGTTCACTGTCGAATATTCAACCGCGACGGTCACGTCCCCCGCAGGCAACTGGTCCTCGCTGATCTGCGTTACCGCAGCAGAGGTCTTGCCTTCATCGTCCTTGTTCACAACCAGCGCATTAAACATCAATTTCTCCATTCCGGGGCCACCGCCCCTCTTTCTTTTTGGCCTTAAATATTTTGGGGAGCGCGAGGGGCCAGCCCCTCGCTCCCGCATTCACAAACCGGTTCAGGCCCAAAAGGTCTCGTGAACCGTTGCATCCCGCACCCCTGCAGGGGTTTGCACCTGCAACGTCGTGCCCGCATCCCAATGGGTCATGCGCACCATACCAATCGCGACGTTGGTTTTAAAGTCAGGCGACCAAGCGGCCGATGTTACCTGACCGACCTTCTTGTCCCCGGCCATCACCGGCCACGCACGGTCACATCCCGGCACTTTATCACCCGCGATCTCTATTGCGCGGATCTGTTGCACCGGACCCTCTTTTGCCACCCGCAACAGGGCATCACGCCCCATACAGCCGATGGCCGTTTGCGTGTCACAAAACCGCCCCAAGCCACATTCATGCGGCGTGTTGTCGTCGGTCATGTCGTTGCCATAGCTCAGCAAACCGCCCTCGACCCGCTCGATCCCGTTCGGGCAACCTGCGCGCACGTCCAGATCCTTGCCCGCTTCCATCAACGCATGCCAAAGCGGCATGGCAATATCGCTGCCCTCGACGTAGATCTCGAAACCACCCTGCTTGGAATAGCCTGAGCGCGCCACAACCAGCGAGCGGCCCTGAAAATCAAACATCCCGAAACGGAAAAACCGCACATCGCGCACCGAGTCGCCAAAGACCCGCGCCATCAATTCATCCGCTTTGGGACCCTGCACGCCAAGCGGGCTGACATCAGG
>JAFMHE010000080.1 GCA_017854675.1 Paracoccaceae bacterium
GATGGCGAATATCCTGGGACAACGGGTTGGGCATGAACTGATCCTCCTGAAGGCAGGGAATCAGAAAAAGGCCCGCATGGGAATCCCTCGCGATTCAAACAGAGACGGAACCGCTCTAGTGCCAAAAAGAAACTGTGTTAGTCGCTGGTTTCAACGATCAGCAACTCTCGCTCGGATGCACCGCGGGCGAAGGCCAAAGCCGCTTGATATGCCTCTGAGTGATAGCATTTTTCAGCAGTTTCAACGTCTGGAAACCTTGCCACGACATTGCGGGGACGGTCTTTGCCCTCAAGCTGTACATAGCGGCCACCGCGCGCGATGAACACGCCGCCGTGTTCAGCGATCGCGACTGTCGCGCCAGCCGCGTATTTTTTGTATGCCTCTTCATCAGAGACGGTGACATGTGCAATCCAAAGTGCGCCCATTTGACTATCCTTCCAGAATTTTCGATGCAGCCGCTATTGCGGCCTCTGCGTTTTCTGCGCTGGCGCCGCCGCCTTGCGCCATATCAGGACGGCCACCGCCACCTTTTCCACCCAATGCCGTAACCGCGGCCTTGACCAGATCGACGGCAGAGAGTTTGCTGGTCAGATCATCCGTGACGCCACCGGCGACCGCAGCTTTACCGCCGGTACCTGCAATCAAGAGCACCGCACCGGACCCAAGCTTGGTTTTGTGTTCGTCCACAAGTGCCGGCAGATCCTTGCCCGTGACACCTGTCAGCACCTGCGCAACGAATGAAATTCCGTTGATCTGCGTCACTTCCGGCGTTGCCGCCCCGCCACCGGACATGGCAAGTTCACGGCGCAATTGGGCAACCTCGTTGCTGAGCGATTTACGTTCGTCCATCAGGGCGCGGACCCGGTCAGGTACATCCGTCGCCGAAGTTTTGAGCGCCTCTGCGATACCAGCGAGGGCGGTTTGCTGGCTGCGCAACCACGCCAAAGCTTCTGCACCGGTCAGTGCTTCGATCCGGCGCACACCTGCTGAACTGGCGCTATCACCCAGCAACACGAACGCCCCGATATCACCGGTCTGGCGCACATGCGTACCCCCGCAAAGCTCCAGTGAATATGTATTCCCATCAGTGCCCTTGCCCGATCCCGCCTCGCGACCCATTGAAACCACGCGGACCTCATCACCATATTTTTCCCCGAAAAGCGCCTGAGCACCAAGACCGCGCGCATCATCTGGCGTCATGATGCGGGTTTCGACTGCCGCATTCTGCCGGATCATGGCATTCACTTCCTGCTCCACTTGGGCAAGTTCAGTCGCACTGACGGCTTTTGCATGGCTGAAATCAAAGCGCAGGCGATCCGCAGCATTCAATGAACCACGCTGTGCAACATGATCACCAAGGGCTGTCCGCAGCGCCTCATGCAACAAATGCGTGGCAGAGTGATTGGCCCGGATCGCACTGCGAAGGGCATGGTCGACCTCAAGAACGGCCGCTTGACCGGGCTTGATCGTGCCTTCGGTTACCGTGCCAATGTGGGCAAACACATCCGCCGTTTTGCGCGTGTCAGTGATTGTAACGACACCTGAAGACGTGCGAATCCTACCGCTGTCGCCAACCTGACCGCCTGATTCTGCATAGAACGGGGTCTGGTTGAACGCCAACTGCACTGCATCACCGACCTTTGCTTCATTGACTTGCGCACCATTTGCAATGATCGCAGCCAGCTGTCCTTCGGTGGTTTCAGCGTCGTAGCCCAGAAATTCAGTCTTGCCATGTTTGTCGGCAACGTCGAACCAGACAGTGGCATCTGCCGCCTCGCCCGAACCGGACCATGCTGCGCGTGCCTTGGCCTTTTGGGCCGCCATCGCGGTGTCAAAACCGTCAGTATCCACACCACGCCCCTGTTCACGCAGGGCGTCTTGGGTCAGATCAAGCGGAAACCCGTAGGTGTCATAGAGTTTAAAGGCCGCCTCACCCGGCAGGTTCGCGCCGGCGGGCAGATTGCCGACCTCATCCTCAAGCAATTTCAAACCACGGTCGAGCGTTTGCTTGAACCGGGTTTCCTCAAGTTCAAGCGTTTCTGTGATCAAGGCCTGCGCTTGGCCCAGTTCAGGATAGGCAGCACCCATCTGGCTGACCAATGTAGGCACAAGTTTATGCATCAACGGGTCTTTGAGCCCCAGCAAATGCGCATGACGCATTGCCCGACGCATGATTCGCCGCAGCACATAGCCGCGACCATCGTTTGCAGGCATCACGCCATCCGCAATCAGAAAAGATGTTGAGCGCAAGTGATCTGCAATAACGCGGTGGTGCGTTTTACCCGGACCGTCCGGATCACTGTGGCTGGCATTGGCAGACGCTTCGATCAGGCTGCGCATCAGATCGGTACTGTAGTTATCGTTCGTGCCCTGCAGCAATGCGGCAACCCGTTCGATGCCCATACCGGTGTCGATCGACTGGTTCGGCAGATCGCGGCGGGTGCCGTCTTCCATCTGCTCATATTGCATGAATACGAGGTTCCAAATCTCTACAAAACGGTCGCCGTCTTCTTCGGGGGAGCCCGGAGGACCGCCCCAGATGTGGTCGCCGTGGTCATAGAAAATTTCGGTGCACGGACCACAAGGACCTGTTGGCCCGGCGGACCAGAAATTATCATCTGTGGCGATGCGGATAATCCGGTCGTCGGACAGGCCCGCATGTTTTTTCCAGATTTGCACCGCCTCTTCATCGGTATGGTAAACCGTGACCAGCAATTTGGACGCGTCGATCCCGAACCCCTTGGTCAGCAGATCCCATGCCAATGGAATGGCCTCCGCCTTGAAATAATCGCCAAAGCTGAAGTTGCCGAGCATCTCAAAGAACGTATGGTGGCGCGCGGTATAGCCGACATTGTCCAGATCATTATGTTTGCCGCCAGCCCGTACACATTTTTGCGCAGTGGCCGCGCGGGTATAATCACGGGTTTCAACGCCCGTAAAAAGGTTCTTGAACTGGACCATGCCCGCCGCTGTGAACATCAGCGTTGGATCATTGCGGGGCACCAGCGGGCTGGAGGGCACAATGGTGTGACCATTTTTGTCAAAATAAGACAAAAAAGTTGAGCGGATATCATTCAGCGTCTTCATGTGCGGGCCTTCCGAGACAAAAGTGCATCCTCCAATTAACCGCGCAGATGGGGGCTGTCCACAGGTCGCAGAACTGAAAAAGGGCGCACCGCTTGGGTACGCCCTATAAAATCAGATCCAAAGTACCGATTGCTCACTTACATGAGCCTTTCAGCGACGATTTCACGCTTCCAGAATATCGATATCTTCGGCGTCGGATCCCTCAAAATCAAGGCCATGCGCCGCGCGTATCTTGTCTTCGATATCGCGTGCCATCGCCCCGTTTTCTTTCAAGAACTGCTTGGCGTTTTCGCGACCCTGACCGATACGTTCATCACCGTAAGAGAACCAAGAACCCGATTTATCAACGACACCGGCTTTCACACCAAGATCAAGCAATTCGCCCATCTTGGAAATACCCTCACCGTACATGATGTCGAATTCGACCTGTTTGAAGGGTGCTGCCACCTTGTTCTTGACGACTTTTACGCGCGTTGCGTTGCCCACCACCTCGTCGCGGTCTTTCAATGCGCCAATGCGGCGGATATCAAGTCGGACCGATGAGTAAAATTTGAGCGCGTTACCGCCTGACGTCGTCTCCGGAGAGCCAAACATAACGCCGATTTTCATCCTGATCTGGTTAATGAAAATCACCATACAATTGGAACGGCTGATGGACCCTGTCAATTTCCGCATGGCTTGGCTCATCAGACGGGCCTGAACACCTACGGAGCTGTCGCCCATGTCCCCTTCGAGTTCGGACTTGGGTGTCAGCGCGGCGACCGAATCCACAACAACCATGTTCACCGCGCCAGAACGAACCAGCGTGTCTGTGATTTCCAACGCCTGCTCGCCCGTGTCGGGCTGAGAGATCAGCAATTCGTCAATATCGACACCCAGCTTGCGCGCATATTGCGGGTCAAGAGCATGTTCGGCATCGACAAAAGCACAGACACCGCCGACCTTTTGCTGCTCTGCGACACAGTGCAGTGTCAGCGTGGTTTTACCCGAGGATTCGGGGCCATAAATCTCGATGATACGCCCCATTGGCAGGCCGCCGATCCCAAGCGCGATATCTAACCCCAAAGACCCTGTCGAGCTGGAAGTAATGTCCTGAATGGCGCCTTCCTGCCCCAGCCTCATGATCGAGCCCTTGCCGAACTGACGTTCGATCTGCGCCAAGGCGCTGTCGAGCGCCTTCTGTTTTTCTGCTGATTTTTTACTGTCCATTGTCAATAAATCTGCCATACCCAATTTCCTTATTCCTTGTGTCACACAGGCGCGTAACCCGCAATCGCCCATGCCACACCAAGCGTTTGTTCTTACTATGTTCCGTATGGGACCAAAATAGGAACATTTCAATGATTATTTTGCTCCTTTGACTTTCATGCAATATAGTTAACAAGTGGTTTAAGCGGCCATTGATTGCCCATCGAGATGCGGAGATGTTGATAAATGCTTGTTTTCTATAAAGAACGTTTGGCATTTTTGTCTGTTCCAAAAACCGGAACCACGGCTTATGAGAAAGCGCTCTCCGCTCGGGCCGACATGGTGATCAGCGAACCACCGATGCTAAAGCATGCGCCGGTCTATCGGTACAATCGTTTCATTCGACCAATGTTTTTGCGTGTTTGCGACGCAGAAATGGAATTGATGGCCGTCATGCGAGAGCCGATCTCCTGGTTGGGAAGTTGGTATAGGTATCGCCGTCGCCCGTTTATGCGCGGAAAGCCCAACAGCACAGAGAACATCAGCTTTGATGATTTTGTGTCGGCCTATGTTAAGGGCAACAAACCGGGGTTTGCGGATGTCGGCAGTCAAGCGGGTTTCATGAAAGGACAGCCCAACGGGACAACCATCACGCATTATTTTCGGTACGAAGACCAACCGCGATTGCAGGCATTTCTGAACGAACGCCTCGATATCAACCTGACCCTGACAAGAGAGAACGTATCTCCCCCGATGGAACTAGAGCTTACCGCTGACGTGGAATCCCGCTTGCGTCGAAAGTGCGCTGAAGAATTCGATCTTTATGCGTCAATCCCATGATCGCACCGCCGTGCCAATCTATGCACGCAAGATCCGGCTATCCGGTGCTTGCATTCAATGCAACTGCCGCTGAACTGTTTCCGTAAGATCATTCAATGAGAACGGCTTGGGCAGAAAAACCGAATTCGGGATCCTTTTCTGCGCTTCACCGAAGCTATCCTCTGCATAGCCAGAAACAAAAACCACCCGAACACCCGGACGATTCTTGAGTGCCTCGCGCACCCAACTTGGCCCGTCCATGCCCGGCATCACCACGTCGGTGACAAAGACGTCGATGACCAGTTCAGCGTCTTCCAGCGTTTTCAAAGCAGCTTCTGCGGAATCTGCCTCCAGAACTGTGAACCCCCGCAATCGCAATGCGCGGCTGGCAAACGCGCGAACCGGCGCTTCATCCTCGACCAGCAGAATAACACCTTCGTCATGGGACAGGACTGGCAGGCTTGGGACCAAGGCTTGCTTAACCTTCGCAATGGGTTGGACGTCAAGGGTCGGGAAAACGAGGATGAAAGTGGTGCCAGAACCGACAATGGAATCAACAAAAATGAACCCTCCGGTCTGTTTCACGATGCCGTATGCCGTCGAGAGCCCCAACCCGGTTCCATCGCCCGTCTTTTTTGTCGTGAAAAACGGTTCAAACACTTTTTCCAGCTTGTCAGATGAAATGCCGACACCTTCATCGCTGACCTGTACAGTAAGGTAGTCTCCCGCAGGCACGGTCACCCGGTCGCGCGTCAAAGGTGCTGAAAGGGTTACGCATTCCGTAACGATACGGATTTCCCCACCTTCGGGCATTGCATCGCGTGCATTGACAACAAGGTTCATCAAGACCTGTTCCAACTGACGTTTATCGGCCCTGATCGGTTTCAGAATGGGATCATGGCATAGGGTAAGGGTTACCTTTTCCCCCACCAACCGGTTCAAAAGATGCGTCAAATCGGACAATGTATCACGCATATCCAACGTCTCTGGCCGCAGCGTCTGTTTTCGAGAGAACGCAAGCAATTGACCAACCAGTGCCGCCGCGCGGTTTGCATTTTGATTGATCTGCATCAGGTCAGCATAGTCAGGATCACCCTGATCATGGCGCAGCAACAATAGATCACAATGACCAGCAATCGCAGTCAGAAGATTATTGAAATCATGGGCAACGCCACCTGCGAGTTGTCCAATTGCCTGCATCTTCTGACTTTGGACAAATTTGGCCTCAAGCGATTTTAGCTCGGTGGCATCATGCATCACAGCGATCAATGCCGGTTCCCCGTCTTCTGTGATCCGGCTCAGCACAACCTGAACGAACACCTCAAGATCGCCTCTTTTCAAACGCAAAAACTCCGATTTTTGCACCATTCGGTCCGCAAGTGTGTCCGTAAGCCAGTCAGAAATAGAACGCCCGAGCCCTTCCATCAAATCAGATAGATGCGCGTCCTCCCGCAATGCGACGCCAACAAGTTTTCCAGCCATCTTGTTGAATGCCTGCACCGACCCATCCGGCGCGACCTTGATCATTGGAACAGGCAAATCATGGAATGCCTGCCACCGCTGCGGCGCGCCTTCGATATCTGCTGGAGGCAAAAGGTATATTGCCCGGCGCCCGGCGCCAGCCTCAATCTCGACCATCAGCACCCTTCGCGTGCCTTGTGCCGTCGAGATGTCGCAACACTGGCCCGACTTGACCGACAGATCCGTAAAGATGCGGTCAAGCGACTTTACGCGGCTGCCAATTAACTGGCGCGCCGGTTCGTTCATAAACAGAATAGCATCCGAGCGCCCGACCATGAGCATCGGCAGACCCTGTGCTTCTTGGACGGCGCGGGGTGCGATTTGTGCCGCAATGCTCTCAACGCGCCAGATGAACGTATCTTCCTCGACGCGGTGCACACTAAGCCGAATTTGCCCTGTGCGTGTCACCACTTCTTCACTGGCGTTCATCCCTGCAACGGCCCGTGATTGCAGCCGAAAAAGGACGCCAGTCGGGTTGGCAAAGCTATCCTTCAGGACACCTGCCAGCGTTTGGATGGAACCTGCATCAAATTGAGCGACCGCCGCAGGGTTGGCGGCACGAATTGCACCGTCTGACGCGATGACAAAACTTGGAACACTGTCATTCTCGATAACGCAGGCGATTGTGTCGATTTGCAGCCCTTCTTGGGTGCGCCGTTGACGTGACCAAACAAACACAACGCCCGAAAGAACGAACAGCGTCACAGCGATTGCTGTCAGAGCCAGCGTCGTTGGCCCCCAAGGCAGACCAGCGGCCAAAACCGCAGCAATTGCCGCCATGACAAGCAGGATGCGTGCCCTTGGTGACGCTTTACCAGCAAAGACAGCCGTCTCGCTTGTGATGTCAGATTTTGAAAACAGCGCCAACCAGACCCCCGATACATTCGAATCGTTGTCGTATTACGCGCATGAAGGGTTAAGCAGTCTTTAACCAGACCAATTATGCTCGTTATGGTTGTTTTGATTGATTATTTCACACGGGTCAAGTGTGCCACAAAGAAACCATCGCCGTGCGCGTCTACTTCAAACCGGCGGCTAAAATCTTGTTTCCAGCCGGAATGGCGCTTCAGAAAGGCCGTAATGCGAGCCTCGTTCTCGCATTTCAACACTGAGCACGTCGCATATGCAAGCGTGCCATCACCAGCAACCAGAGCTGCAGCATCTGATAGAATACCGTCCTGCACATCGTTGAGATCATTCAGTTTATCCTGCGTCAGCGACCACTTTCCTTCGGCGGCACGCCGCCAGGAACCCGAACCCGAACAAGGCGCATCGCATAGCACCAGATCAAATGGGGCGGCAGACGACACCGCAGCGCTGGATAGCACCGTGACCAAAGCCCCCGCGCGCGCGGCACGTACGGGAAGATCGGACATGCGCCGCGGATCAATATCATGAGCAAACACCTCCGCAGCGTCCCTGGCCGCCAAAGCCAATGCTTTCCCACCGCCACCAGCGCAGTAATCAAGCACACGATTTGCAGATGGCAAGCATTCCACAACGGCCTGGCTGGCGGCATCTTGCAACTCAACCAGCCCGTCCAGATATGTTTGGGAATTCCGTATCTTACGCTCACCTGAAAGGACGGTCAGCGCTGTACTTGCGAGCGGATTGGGCGCAGTATCAACGCCCTCTTCGAGCAACGCCCGGCGAACGGACACGACATCTGTCTTCGCGGTATTCACGCGCAAACAGACGGGGGCGCGTGATTGCAGGGCATCCGCCGTCTGCTCAGCCTCATCGCCAAGGGATGCTGTAAATTCCGGCAAAATCCAATCAGGTAGGTTCCAGCGCGTACCGCGATCCTCAGCCGTTGTTGTCAGCGGTTTTTCAGTATCATCAAGGGGCTTGGGCGCATGTCCCTCACCATTGAATAGTGCATCAATATCAGACCCTTGAATAAACAAGAGACCGATCATCAGCGCCCGACCTGTTTCGCCGCGACCGTGGTGCGCCGCAGATCGCTTGCAACGCATCACATCGAACACGTAATCGCGGATGGCAGCCCGGTCTTTTGAGCCTGCAAACCGGCTGCGCCGCGCCCAGCGGGTCAAGGCTTGCTCTGCCGCAAGGCCTTGAGCGATGTCATCAAGTATTTCGATGGCCGCAGCGACCCGGGCGCCCGGCATCATTGCTGAAGTAGCACTTTAAGTTCGAAGCATAACACGCTGATAAGCATTATGATCCAACCCGGTAGTTCGGGCTCTCTCGGGTGATCTGGACGTCGTGCACATGGCTCTCTCTTAGCCCCGCACCGGTGATCTTTACGAAGGTACAATTCTTGCGCATTTCCGGCACGGTGGCACAGCCCGTATAGCCCATTGCGGCCCGCAATCCGCCAACCAATTGGTGTACCACGGCAGCGGCAGAGCCTTTGTAGGGAACTTGGCCTTCGATACCTTCGGGGACCAGTTTGTCACTGGCAGCGTCCTTTTGAAAATACCGGTCCGCAGAACCGCGCGCCATGGCGCCAAGCGAGCCCATTCCACGATAGCTTTTGAAGCTACGCCCTTGATACAAAATGACTTCACCGGGGCTCTCATCGGTACCTGCGATCATGGAACCGACCATAGCGCAAGACGCGCCCGCTGCGATGGCCTTGGCGAAATCGCCCGAGAATTTGATCCCGCCATCCGCAATGACAGGGATGTCACCAGCCGCAGCAGCGCAATCAAGAATAGCCGTCAACTGCGGTACGCCGACACCGGCAACCATCCGCGTGGTGCAGATGGAACCGGGACCAATGCCGACCTTGATCGCGTCAGCGCCTGCGTCAATCAGCGCGCGGGTGGCAGCACCGGTGGCCACGTTGCCCGCGACGACCTGCACTTCGTTACTCAGGTTCTTCGCGCGGGTCACAGCATGCGCCACGCCTTCGGAATGACCATGCGCGGTGTCGATGACGATCATATCGACGCCAGCCTCGACCAACGCTTGGGAGCGTTCAAAGCCTGCATCGCCCACCGTCGTCGCAGCGGCAACACGCAAACGCCCCAACGCGTCCTTGCAGGCCGTCGGGTTCAGGACCGATTGTTCGCTGTCTTTGAGGGTCAGCAGCCCTGTCAGCTTGCCCTTGCCGTCTGTTACCAACAGCTTTTCGATGCGGCGGGCTTTCATCAGACTCAGCGCCTCGGCGCGGTCAGCCGGTTCATGCAAGATCGCCAGATTGTTCGTGGTCATCATGACCTTAACGGGCGTGGCATCATCAGAAGCAAAACGCATGTCACGGTTGGTCACAATGCCGACCACGCGCCCCTTTTCGTCCACGACCGGAAAGCCGGACACATTGTAGCGTTCCTGCAGCGCCTTGGCATCTGCGAGGGTCTGATCGGGCGTCAGGGTGATCGGGTTATAGACAATCCCGCTCTCGAACCGTTTCACGCGGCGGACCTCGCGGGCCTGTTCGTCAATGGTAAGGTTGCGGTGGATCACACCCATACCGCCCGCTTGCGCCATCGCAATAGCCATACGGGCTTCGGTCACGGTATCCATCGCGGAACTGAGCAGCGGAATGTTCAAAGCAATGGATTTGGTAACATGGGTGCGCGTGTCAGCGGTGGAAGGCAACACTGATGAGGCCCCCGGAACAAGCAGCACGTCATCAAAGGTCAGGGCCTCACGAATCTCCATCATCGCACCTCGCAGCATGGGTTCATTTGGCACGCACCAATTTCACGATCCTTTAAAGAATGAAAGACCCTTAAGGAATGAAAGAGGCATTTGGGTAGCAATGCTTGTCATGCGCGACGGTTTGCGGAAAGGTCGGTGCAAAGAGGAGACCGGACATGGCAGATCACGGATATGACGCAGGGCGGCTGAACCTGCCTTTTGTGGGCATCGCAACCTTCGGCAAGCGGCCCTACGAGCCGGATTGGTCCGCAATTGACGCAGATGTCGCTGTGCTGGGCGCGCCTTACGACGCAGGGACGCAGTACCGGGCCGGCGCGCGGTTCGGGCCGCGCGGCGTCCGCGAGGCATCGACCCTGTTCAGCTTTGGACATGCGGGGGCTTACGATCATGAGGACGATGTGACCTACCTGCCCGGCGATGTGCGCATTGTCGATATCGGAGACGCGGACATCGTGCATACGGACACCGAAGCGAGCCATGCCAACATCGAGGCCGGTGTGCGGGCCATTCTGGATGCGGGGGCCCTGCCTGTGGTGATCGGCGGGGATCATTCGGTGAACATCCCTTGCATCCGCGCATTCGATGGGCAGGCCGACATTCATATCCTGCAAATTGATGCGCATCTGGACTTTGTCGATGTGCGCCACGGTGTGCGGCACGGCCACGGCAACCCGATGCGCCGTGCCGCTGAAAAGGAGTACGTGACGGGGCTGACGCAGGTCGGCATTCGCAATGTCAGCTCTACCGCGAAAGAGGGTTATGAGGACGCCCGCGCAATGGGGTCGGACATCATATCTGTCAGGCAAGCGCGGGAGATGGGGACGCGAGGCGTGTTGGCGCATGTACCGACGGGTGCGCGGGTCTATGTGACGATTGATATCGACGCGTTCTGCCCGTCGATTGCGCCCGGAACGGGAACGCCGTCGCATGGGGGGTTCTTGTATTATGAAGTTCTGGAGTTGTTGCAGGCCGTGGCAGAGCGGCACGAGGTAGTGGGGATTGATCTGGTCGAAGTCGCACCTGACTATGATCCGAGCGGTTCGACGTCTATTCTGGCGGCTCAGGTGCTTTTGAATTTTCTGGGATTCATCTTTCATGCGCGCGCGCAGTTGTAACCGTGGCGGGACGGGCTGACGCCCGTGATGGGGCGCTGCCCCAAACCCCGGAGTTTACGGGAAAATTGAAAGGGAAAGAGACGCGCAATGACGGGGTTGATGCGTTTTTTGCCGCGGATGCGCTTTCACCTTTTTTGCGCGGCGCTATGTTGGCCCAAAGACCGTAAAGGGGCATAGCGATGAGCAGCGATCCATTGGTGATTTTCACACCTTCTGGCAAACGAGGGCGTTTTGAGGTTGGCACGCCGATCTTGCACGCGGCCCGGCAATTGGGCGTGGATCTGGATTCTGTCTGTGGCGGGCGTGGTATTTGTTCAAAGTGTCAGATCACGCCCAGCTATGGTGAATTTTCCAAGCATGGTGTGACAGTCGCGAGTGATGCCTTGTCTGAATGGAATTCGGTTGAGCAACGGTATCAGGACAAACGTGGACTGATCGCGGGCCGCCGGTTGGGCTGTCAGGCCACCGTGCAGGGTGACGTAGTGATTGACGTGCCCCCCGAAAGTCAGGTGCACAAGCAGGTGGTGCGCAAACGCGCCGAAGCCCGCGACATCGTGCTGAACCCGTCCACCAAGTTGTTTTATGTCGAGGTGACTGAACCGGACATGCATGATCCGTCTGGCGATCTGGAACGGCTGCGCGATGCGCTGGCCAGCCAATGGGATTTGCATAAAGTTGCAGCCGATCTGCATATCCTGCAGTCCATGCAACCGGTGCTGCGCAAGGGGGCGTGGAAGGTGACTGTTGCGGTCCATCTGGGGGATGCCGAGAACCCGCCGCGGATCATGCACATCTGGCCGGGGTTCTATGATGGCACGGTCTACGGGCTAGCTGTTGATCTGGGATCAACCACCATTGCGGCGCATCTATGTGATTTACAGACCGGCGAAGTTGTCGCGTCTTCGGGTGTGATGAACCCGCAGATCCGGTTTGGCGAAGACCTGATGAGCCGCGTGAGTTATTCCATGATGAATGCGCAAGGCGCTGACGAGATGACGCAAGCGGTGCGTGAAGGCATGAACGGCTTGTTCACGCAGATCGCCACCGAGGCCGAAATTGACAAAAGGTTGATCGTGGATGCGGTGTTTGTATGCAACCCTGTGATGCACCACCTGTTTTTGGGTATTGATCCGTTCGAGCTTGGCCAAGCGCCTTTTGCCCTTGCCACCTCGAACGCGCTGCGCTTGCGGGCGGATGATCTGGGTCTGAATATTCACCCCTCTGCCCGTGTCTATCTGCTGCCATGTATTGCGGGCCATGTGGGTGCCGACGCGGCGGCAGTTGCGTTGTCCGAGGCACCAGACAAGTCTGACGATCTGGTGCTTGTCGTTGATGTGGGCACCAATGCGGAAATCCTGCTGGGCAATCGCGAGAAGGTTCTGGCTTGTTCATCGCCCACTGGTCCTGCCTTTGAAGGCGCACAGATCAGTTCTGGTCAGCGCGCTGCCCCTGGCGCGATCGAGCGCGTCGAGATTGACCCGACCACCAAAATTGCCCGCTTCAAGGTTATCGGGTCCGACCTGTGGTCGGATGAGCCGGGATTTGACGATGCGATTGCGACAACAGGTGTCACCGGCATTTGCGGTTCCGGCATCATCGAAATGGTGGCGGAAATGCGCATTCATGGTATCGTCGACGCCCCCGGCCTGATTGGCACGGCCGAACAGACCGGATCGGCCAACGTGTTCGAGGACGGGCGCACCAATTCCTATCTGGTCTATGATGGCACAGCCCAAGGTGGGCCGCGCATTACCGTGACCAACCGCGACATCCGCGAAATCCAGATGGCCAAAGCGGCGCTGTATTCCGGTGCGCGCCTGTTGATGGACAAATTCGGCGTGGATCATGTGGACCGTATTGTGCTTGCTGGTGCTTTTGGTGCGCATATCTCGACCAAACACGCGATGGTGTTGGGGATGATCCCGGATGCGCCATTGGACAAGGTCACTTCGGCAGGAAATGCCGCTGGCACCGGGGCACGGATCGCGCTTTTGAACACCGATGCGCGCGCGGAGATCGAGCAGACCGTGCGCGCCATCCACAAGATCGAAACCGCGATCGAGCCACGCTTTCAGGAGCATTTTGTCAATGCTTCGGCCATTCCGAACGCGGTTGAACCGTTCCCGATCCTGAATTCTATCGTTACGCTGCCCACCCAAACCTTTAACACTGGCGGCGGTGGCAATGATGCATCTGGCCGGCGCAAACGGCGGCGGGCGTAAGATGCCACAGCCACCGGTGAACGCCGGACAAGAGCAATTCTGGGACGCGGATGCGGGTCCCATCTGGGTGCGCAATATGCGCGCGATGGATGTCTGTCTGGCACCTGTCCTGTCGCTTGTTCTGGACAAGGCGGCGTTGCGCGCAGGGGAAGACGTTCTTGATATCGGCTGCGGCGGCGGTACCAGTTCGTTCGCTGCGGCAACCGCTGTTGGACCAACGGGTTCTGTTCTGGGCGCAGATATTTCCAAGACACTGCTCGCAGAAGCCCGCAAGCGCACAGAGGATGCCAATACCCGGTTTGTTGATGCCGATGCCCAGACCTACGGATTTCCACCTGCGGGTTTTGACGTAATGATCTCGCGCTTTGGCGTGATGTTTTTTGATGATCCGGTTGCAGCCTTTCGCAACATGGCGGGCGCAATGCGTCCGCAGGGCCGGATCGTGTTTGCCGCATGGGGGGCTATCCCCGCAAACCCGTATTTCATACTGCCTGCCAGCGTGGCCAAGGCATACTTGGGCCCAACACCAAAATCCGACCCCGATGCACCGGGTCCTTTTGCGTTTCGGGATCCTGATAAGGTTTGCCAAATATTGGCCGACGCAGGGTTCGTCGATCCACAGTGCGATGTCGTCAACACGACCTTGACCCCGGAAGGCGGCGCGGATGGTTTTGCCGAGCTTGCGATGCAAATCGGCCCTGCCCCCGGTGCCCTTGACCACTTTAACGCAACACCTGCACAACATGATGCTCTCAAGGTCAGGATTGCAGATGCCGCGCAGGCCTATGTGTCGGGTGGCGCGATGTTTGTGCCTGCCGAGATTAACGTGTTTTCCGCGCAAGTGGCCTGACGCACCCGGACTTGCATCTTGACGCCCCCGCCGCTGCAGCCTATCCAATCCTCAGGCGCGCGGGTATGGTGAAAAGGTATCACGGCAGCTTCCCAAGCTTTAGTTACGAGTTCGATTCTCGTTACCCGCTCCA
>JAFMHE010000307.1 GCA_017854675.1 Paracoccaceae bacterium
ATGCTGCGGCCTGTCGCCCCGCGCACCACCATGCCAACGATATGGGTATCAATAGAGACATACTTCCACTCTTGGCCCGGTGTTGCGAACGTATCTGTCAGATCAGCGGCAAAATTGTCCATTTTGCCGCCAAGCGCCAAAATTCGGCCCATCCGGTTGATATCGGAGCTTTGGTCGAGATAATCCTCGTCAAACACCACGCCGCTCGACATTTGCAGCACGTCCTTAAGGGTCGCGCCATCATATGCGCCGCCCGTCAGCAGCGGTGCATATTTCGTGACCGGATCGTCGATGGACGCAATGGCGCCATCATCAATCAGTATGCCGACCAGCGCCGAGATATAGCTTTTTGCGATCGACCAACTGATGCGACGGTCCTCTGGCTGGGTGCCGAGAAAGTAGTTTTCATAGACGATTTCGCCGTCCTTGAGCACCAGTAACGAGGTGACATCACGTTCTTCTATCCACGGCGCGACGCGGTCCGGCAAGGTGGTTTCGGGGCCGTAGGGCAGGGGCACCGTTGGCCCCGTGCCGCGCGATACCGGCGTCCACAAAAACGCGGCATCCATGTTCGAGAAATTGTTCACGATCTTTTCTTTGGTGAATAGCGAATTCACGGCCATTAAGCGTGTGATCTCTTCGCGTTTCCACAGGCCCACAACCAGAGCGGCCAACAAAAGGGCGAGTAAAAGCCGGCCAAGCCATTTTCCAAAACTGCGCATGGGTATTCCTTAAAGTGTCATGTGCACTCAATCACAGCGCGCCGTCAGGGGCCAGCAGTTAGGGCATAGGGGACCTCAAGCCGAATAGGTCCATCTCATCCAGCGCCCATGGAAATCGGCGCGCCCCAGATGCAGGGTGATATCACCGGGCCAAAGTCGCAAGGTCAGGGCCGCGCCCACCTCGCCGGTGGCATCACCATCGGTTTCCATCGACAACCAGGCCAGCGGGCGCGTGCCGGTCGCCGTGGCGCCCGCGGCCTCGATCAAGGCGCGACCACGCTTTTGGACCGCTTTCGGGAAATACTGCCACGCGACGGTGTGTTGGATCAGATGCAAATGCCCCTGTGGCGCGGTGTCCAGCCGCGGCCCAAGCCAGTCGATGGCATCGCCGCGCGTGATATCAGCCTGCGCTATTGAGGCGGCTGCGCGGGTCATTGTCAGACGTTCGGGTTGGTCCGGCCACAAAAACGCGGTGAGCCGCAGCAGATGATCAGGGTTCTTTGGGTCTAGCGGGTTAAGGTCCACACCTGCGCGCTGGGCAACCACGGGGGCCGCTTTGGGGGGCAGCGGACCCGCCCATTCAGGCGCAAATGTAATTGTAGGGTCGGATGGACCGAAAACTGTGCCGCCCACGTCCAACGCATAGCGATCCCACATCAGGTTCAATCCACCGCTGGCACCAAGTTCGGACAGGTGGATAGGCAGGTCGAAATGCTGTAATGCCACATGCGCCCCCGCGATAAGTGCAGCAGAGCGGCGCACTTCGTTGGTTTGCGGGGCGCTGTTGGTCCAATCCAGCAGAAACGCCTCATGGGTGCGCAAAGCATTCAAGACCTCTTGCTGCAAATCGACATCACTGGGCGTGGCAGGGGGATATAGCAATTTCAGGTCGGGCGCGGCATTGCTGAGAACCAAAGCATGCAAGCCGCCCGCGATGCGCAGGGGCAGTGAATGACCGGCAGGCCCGATCTCGCCCTCAAAGGCTGCAAATTTGCGGCCCAAAGCGGTGTCTTCGGGCCAATGTTCTGCAAGTATCCCGAGGAGTTGGCCCATGAAAGGCGACCCCATGCGGGTGCAGGTCTGCGATTGGTCGCGAAACGCTTGGGACAGCGTCATTTGAAACGGTCCATCAATTTCTGCATCGTTGATTTCGGCTCAGCATCTTGTGTTGAGGGCTCAGGCTTCGTCTCAGTCGCCTTCTTAGCAGGCCCTTTCGTCCCTGTTCCGGATCTGGGCGGTGCTACCCGCAAGGCAACGGCATTCATGAATTTGGCCGTATCGCCAGCAGCAAGATAGGCCGCACCATCACTGATCCCGCGCAACACATCGTCAAGCCAGCCTTCGTCAGCCTTGGGAAAATCGCGCAGCACATAGCCCGGTACTGCGTCCTTGTGGCCCGGATGCCCGACGCCCAACCGCACGCGGTCATATTCGGCCCCGATATGGGCATGGATCGACCGCAACCCGTTATGACCGGCATGACCGCCACCGGTTTTACACTTTACCTTGCCCGGCGCGAGGTCGATTTCATCATGGAGTACAATGACATCAACGGCCTCGATCTTGTAAAACCGCATCGCCGCCTGAACCGATTGCCCGGAATTGTTCATAAACGTCTCGGGCTTTAGCAACACAGCACGATCAGAGCCAAAACGCCCTTCGCTGACCACACCGTTGTGTTTGGATTTCCAAGGCCCGAACCCATGATCTGCCGCGATCTGGTCCAGCGCCATAAACCCGATATTATGCCGGTTCCGCGCATATTTCTGGCCAGGATTGCCAAGGCCGACGATCAGTTTCATGGGGCATGCTCCGCGATTGGTTCGCGGCAGAGTTTAGAGGTAGTATCGAGGGAAGGGAATAAGTGCTGACGCAGAGCACCGCGGCGCGGTTGATTTGCGATTGAAGCTGAGGGATCAGCGACAGTCCAGCGGGCCTATCGCTGTGGGCCGTTGTTGGTGGTTTTTGAGGAGAAGGATAGTGGCGGAGACGAAGTCCGACATCCCGGCAAGCGGGAAAATTATTAGTATTTAAAAACAATGATCTATATCTGCAGGTCTAAATAAATGTGTAGCAATTAGTGTAGCAAATTAAAAGACTGCCGCGGTGGGGTCGGGGATCGGGAATTCGTCCTGTGGGTTCCCCACATTTCGTGCCAAGACCATACACTGAAGCCGCAATCACATCGGCGTGTTGGGCATGGTAATCAGGGCCTTAAGCACGCGAGTGTTGCCTGAGCGCTGTCCATTCAGCAATGCATAACCTGGATTCTAGTTGGTCGACGCTCATAAGCCAGGTTCCGGATCGTCGGAGGGGGTGTTCTTGTTGGCTTGAATTTCTTCGTTATCCGTTTCGTCCCCTGGCATGCTTTCTGGGACGAATGACCCCGATTTTGGTGCTCTGGCGGGTGCGAACACGGACAACTCACTGGCTCTCGTGATAGTTCCATCTGACAACACGCAGGTCATGTCAGGGCATGTCGTGATCACATCGGTCAGGATGTACGTCAGCTTCAGGTCGCGCGCTTGCAAGCGCTCCTGCGCTTGTGAACCGATTACTAGAACACGCGGATGGTTTTCCTGAAGCGTGGAGCCGTCCGCTATTTGACTCACAGGCCCCGCGACCAGCTCGCCTGCGGTCGCCCCATGAAAAAGTTCAACCAGTTCACTGACGGGATCGAGGTCGAGCCCCAGACACATCAAT
>JAFMHE010000081.1 GCA_017854675.1 Paracoccaceae bacterium
GCCGGTACTACGGCAGCCCCTTGGATAAATTTACGTCGCGTTGTCATCTCTAGTCTCCTTGGTTGGGGTTTCGACCACCTCAGCGTGGTTCTTCAGGGTTTGTTATAAACGTAGTCAGGCAGCCATGTCGCGATGCCCGGAAAGACCATCACGAGGACAAGCGCCACCACCATGATCAGTACAAAAGGGGTGATGGATGCATAGATGTCGCGCAGCGAGATTTCAGGCGGTGCCATCGCGCGCATCAAAAACAGGTTATAGCCAAAGGGCGGGGTCATATAGGCGATCTGCGTCGTGATCGTATAAAGGATGCCGTACCAGATCAGATCGAACCCCAACGCCCCGACCAGCGGCACATACAGGGGCGCGACAATGACCAGCATGGCAGTGTCGTCCAGAAACGTGCCCATCAGGATAAAGCTGAGCTGCATCAGGATCAGGATCATCCAGGGGCTTAGGTCCAGACGCTCGGTAAAGACGCTTTCAATCGCTTTGACTGCACCCAGACCGTCGAACACCGCACCGAATGCCAGTGCGGCCAGAATGATCCACATGAACATACACGTAATGCCAAGCGTGTTGCGCACAGAGTTCTCGAACACTTCGCGGGTCATGCGCCCTTTTAACACTGCCGCGACAAAGGCGGCGATGGCCCCGATTGCAGAGCTTTCTACAAGGGAGGTCCAGCCATTCACAAAAGGCACCATCATCACGGCAAATATGGCCACAGGCAGCAACCCAGCGCGCAGCAGGCGCAGCTTTTCTGCGCGTGGAATGTTACGCTCTTGTGCGGGCAGAACCGGGCCCAGCGCCGGATTGATCCGGCAGCGCACGATGATATAGATGATGAACAACGTCGCCATCATCAGCCCCGGAACAACCCCCGCCAGCCAAAGCTGTCCGACCGGTTGCCGGGCGATCATTGCATATAGAACAAGCACGACAGAAGGCGGCACCAGAATGCCCAGACTGGACCCCGCCTGCACCACACCCGTCACCATCCGCTTGTCATACCCGCGTTTCAACAGCTCTGGCAGGGCAATGGTCGAACCGATGGCCATCCCCGCAACGCTAAGCCCGTTCATCGCGGAAATCAGCACCATCAGGGCAATTGTGCCAATCGCAAGCCCGCCGCGCAGGCCGCCCATCCAGACATGAAACATCTTGTATAGATCGTCGGCGATTTTGCTTTCCGACAGGATGTAGCCCATGAAAATAAACATCGGCAGCGTCAGCAGAGGATACCATTTCATCAACTTCATCGCAGCCGAGAACCCGATGTCAAAGCCACCCTTGTCACCCCACAGCAACAGGGCTGCCACAACAGCGATAAACCCGATTGCGCCAAAGACACGCTGCCCGGTCAGCAACATCAGCATCATCGACGAGAACATCAGGGTGGCGATCATTTCATAGGACATCAGATTGTCTCACCCTTGAGCCTAAGAACGTCTTTGAACATTTCTGAAATGCACTGCAGCAGCATCAGAAACATGCCCACAATCATGATCGTTTTGATGGGCCACATATACGGGCGCCACGCGGTCGAAGACTGCTCTAACCGGCCAACTTCTTCGGTCCCGATCAGCACGCCACCAAGGTAGGAAAACGGCTCTGAGCCCCAATACCCCAGCGAGTAGGCCGTAGAGCTGACGGCGCCGTACAAGAGCACACAGAGGTAGAAGATCAAAAAGCACACGGTCATCAGATCAAACCACGCCTTTTTGCGCAGCGACCATTCGCCATAAAGCAGGTCCATACGCACATTCGAGCCAAGCTGGATCGAATAAGGACCACCCAAAATATAATAGGCGACCATGACAAACTGGGCCATTTCCAAGGTCCAGAGTGTCGGCAAAAAGAATGCCTTGCTGATAGAGGACCACAAAAGGATGCCCATCAGAACAAATATGCCGTACATCACGATGCGTCCGATGCGGTAGTTCACAGCATCCACACCACGGATAAAGGCGTGCATTGCGCTTAACATTCCTGCACCGCGCCAGATTGGCACTGCACCAGCGCCGCTGACACCCAGTTGGCGATTTGTTCTGCCATATCCGATTGGGTTTTGGTGTCCTGGATCAGATCGTTTCTGATCTCCAGCATCACGTTCAGATGTCCTGCGGGCAGGGCATGTTCCTTGAGGGTGTGGGTAACACCGTCGTCTGGTCCATAAGGCGCGTTGCGCAGCACCAGCGCGTCCATATGCTGTCCCGCCACTTGCAACATGGCATCTGCCAGCCGTGTATCACGGTCATGCAGGACGCCGATTTCAACTTGTCTGCGCTTGCCATGATAGACAGGCGTAAAGCTGTGGATGGTCACGATCACCGGCTGTGCCTTGGCCCCGATGACCTTGGCGAGCTGTTTGCGAAAAGGCTCGTAAAACGTGGTCGCGCGATCTTGCCTTTGCGCGGCTGTCAGCCCTTTGTTGCCGGGCACGGTGATCGTTTCACTTTGATCTGGAATGGCGTCCTTGGCCGCAAGGGGCCTGTTGCAGTCATAGACCAGCCGCGACACGTTCGACGCGACCAGCGGCGCATTCAACCGCTCTGACATGTATTGCGCCACAGCCAGCGCGCCGGGGTCCCAAGCGGCATGGCTGTGCAAGGCGTCGCCGGTCAGTCCGAGGTCGGTATAGACCTCTGGTATGAACCGGCTGGCGTGTTCACAGACCAAAACGACCGGTGACTTGCCCGCAGGGTTCACGACCGTCACGTAGTCCATTGATGCGGGGTGTTGCGTGTGATTCATGCAGGCTCCTTCCGCCAGAGGGTGCTTTTGAGAGTCGGTGCTTGTCAACATAATTGTAAAATTATTTCACAAGCCGGTTTGATCTGTTATAAAAGTAGACAACGGGAGAAAGCATGACCCAAGCGCCGCAAACCATATCGGACCGGATTCAGGAAAAGCTGGACGATCTGACGCGTGCGGAACGGCAATTGGCGCTGTCGATTCTGGAGAATTACCCCGCATCGGGATTGGGGCCGCTCAGCGCGCTTGCCAAAGATGCCAACGTCTCGGTGCCGACCGTCGCGCGCATGGTGCAGAAATTGGGGTACGCGGGTTATCCTGATTTTCAGGCTGAGTTGCGCGAGGAATTGCGCGCCAAAGCCAAGAACCCCATCGCCAAGCATGACACATGGGCCGAAGCGGCCCCGTCAGAGCATTTGCTGAACCGTTTTACAGATGCGGTGATCGACAACATTCGCCTGACCCTTGGCCAGATTGATCCCGTCGCCTTTGACAGTGCCTGCGCCCAGGTTGCAGACCAGTCGCGTCATCTGTTCATCGTGGGGGGGCGCATCACCCATACGCTGGCTGAGTATTTCTTTATGCACATGCAGGTTATTCGTGGGAACCTGACACATGTGCAATCCACCTCGAACACGTGGCCGCATTACCTGCTGAATGCAAAAGAGGGCGATGTTTTCGTCATCTTCGACGTCCGCAGGTATGAAAACAACACGCTAAAGCTGGCTGAGATGGCGCATGCACGGGGTGCCAAGATCATTCTGTTCACCGATCAATGGCGGTCTCCGGTGCATCATCTGGCGGATGTCAGTTTGAGTTGCCGGATCATTGTCCCTTCGGCATGGGATTCTACGGCGACCACGATGCTGCTTGTGGAAACGATGATTTCGTCTGTCCAGAACCTGAACTGGGACGAGACAAAAGAGCGGATGGAAGCGCTGGAAGAGATGTTCGACCAGACGAAACTGTTTCGGAAATTTACCTGAATAATGTGCAGGCGTTGCTGGTAGGGCGAACAGGTTTTGTAGCAGGATGCGCAAGGCTGGCGTGCCGCCCGTGTCGCAAAACTTTTTCAAAAGTGACGTAAATACGAAATACCGCCCACGTAGATGATGGCCAACCTTGGGGGCCTGACATGCTGCGATTTAATGAGATCACAAAGACATTTGGCGAAAACACAGCCGTTGAGAAGGCCAGTTTTGTTGTCGAAAAACCAACGATGATCGGGATCATCGGACGGTCAGGGGCTGGTAAGTCCACCCTGCTGCGGATGCTGAACCGGCTCACGGATGCCAGTTCGGGCGAGATTACTCTTGACGGGCTTAACGTCACAAACCTGCGCGGCGCGGCCAAGCGTAACTGGCAGTCACAATGCGCGATGATCTTTCAGCAGTTCAATCTGGTGCCGCGAATGGATGTTGTATCCAATGTGCTGCACGGGACGCTGAACCGGCGGTCGACATTTTCGACGATGTTCAACCTCTATCCTGACGCCGATATTCGACGCGCCATTGATATTCTGGAACGTCTGGGGATTGCCGCGCATGCGCCGAAACGGGCCGAGGCACTATCGGGTGGCCAGCAGCAGCGCGTTGCGATTGCGCGCGCGCTTATGCAAGACCCCCGGATCATTCTGGCGGATGAACCGATTGCCTCGCTGGATCCGATGAATGCGCAACTGGTGATGCAGGCGCTGCGCGATATTCACGAACAAGACGGCCGCATGGTCATCGCCAATTTGCACACGCTGGATACGGCGCGCCGGTATTGTGACCGTGTCATCGGAATGCGGGATGGCAAAATCGTCTTTGACGGCACGCCGGAGCAACTGACCACCGGGGTCGCGCGCGACATCTATGGCGCAGACGCAAGCTTTTCCGAGGCCACAACCTCCACCCAGATCGAAACGACCGAAGTGGCCAAAAAGATGATGGCCGACATCACAGCGCAATAGCGCTTGTCCTTTACCCCGCACCTCTTCGCGAGGCGCCTTCCAATCAAAGAGAGACCACAGATGAAAAAGATCATCGCACTTGCACTTATGACAACTGCCATCTCTGGCGCAGCACTGGCTGATGGCCATGCGATCACAGAATTCCGCATCGGGATCCTTGGCGGCGAAAACGCTCAGGACCGGATGAATTCAAACGAATGTATGCGCGCCTATACGCAGGATTTGTTGGGTGTTGAAACCAAGTTGTTTGCCCCTGCGGACTATAACGGGGTTATTCAGGGCCTGCTTGGCGGCACCTTGGATATGGCGTGGTTGGGCGCATCGTCTTATGCGGCTGTCTATCTTCAGGATCCACAAGCGGTCGAGCCTGTCTTGGTCAAAATCAACCTTGATGGTTCTTACGGGTATCATTCCATCGGTTTTGCCCGCGTAGACAGCGGCATCACGTCGCTGGAAGGCGTCAAAGGTAAGGTCTTTGGCTTTGGTGATCCAAATTCGACTTCCGGCTATTTGATCCCCTCTATCGAGATCCCTCAGCAGACCGGCGCAAGCATGGAAAGCGGCGATTATTTTGGCGAGGTCAAGTTCACCGGCGGACACGAGCAAACGATCGTGGCGGTCAGCAATGGCGACATCAATGCGGGCGTGACCTGGGCTGATGGTCAGGGCAACTGGGAAGACGGCTACAACTCTGGTGCGCTGCGCAAGGCCGTCGATGCGGGTCTGGTCGACATGAACGATCTGGTCGAAATCTGGCGCTCCAAGCCGATCCCGGAGGGCCCTGTGGTGCTGCGCACCTCCCTGCCACAAGACGTCAAAGACAAGATGGTTGCCTTGGTGGATGGCCTCTACGAAACAGACGCAGAGTGCACTTATGGTGTTGCTGCCGGTGACAGCCTTGGCTTTGATCCGATCACACATGACGCCTATGTGTCCATCGTCGAAGCCCGTAAGGCAAAATCGAATTAATCCAAGACATTTTCAAATGTTCCGCTGGCCCCGTCACCGTTCGGGGTCAGCAATTTCTTTTTGGGGCAAGGCATGACAGATATCTCGGAAGCGACCGCGCGTGGTCCGGACATACGCGACGCCTATCTTGCGCAGATGCGCGCCAAGCGGGTGATGAATATGATCTTGTTGATCATTTTCGTTGCTCTTCTGATCGCCGGTTTCCGAACGGCGGATGGCCGCAACGCGGGTGGTTTCTGGAATGGTTTGCCGAATATTCTGGATTTCCCGGCAGATGTGATTGGCGAGGCGGTTGAACGCGCGCATTTGATGCCGGGCTATCTGGTCGAATATTTCCCCTCCCTGATTGAAACGATCAACATTGCCGCTGCATCAACACTGCTTGGCGGGATTTTCGGTTTGGTCATGTCGCTTTTGACAACCCGCGGTCTTGCCCCCGTTACCTGGCTGGTCGGGCCTTTGCGCCGGGTTCTGGATATCCTTCGGGCGATACCGGAAATCGTCATTGCCCTTATTCTAATCTATTTGCTTGGCGGTGGTCCTGTGCCTGCAATGATCGCCATTGCGCTTCATACCGTCGGCGCGCTGGGAAAGCTGTTTTCTGAAGTGAATGAAAACGCGTCCCTTAAACCGGTCGAGGGGCTGGCGTCTGTCGGGGCAAACTGGACCCAACGGATGTGGCTGGGCGTCGTGCCGCAAGTGGCGCCCAACTACCTCAGCTACGCATTGCTGCGGTTTGAGATCAACATCCGCGCCTCGGCAATCCTTGGTTTTGTGGGGGCTGGCGGGATAGGATACGACTTGCGCAACACCATGAGTTGGGGGCAGGGCAAGTTTGACGAAGCTGCCGCTATTTTTGTGCTTTTGTTTCTTACCATCGTTGTCGTTGATCAACTGTCCAGCGCGCTGCGTAACCGGTTGACCCATGGCGCGCGCATTTCGGAGGCCCACCCATGACCGGCGCGACACTACAGCAATCCGCAATCCGGAATTTTGCCCGTAAACGGATCATGGCTTTTGCCATGCCGGGTGTCATAGCGGCGTATTTCATATACATTTTCGTGGCTTTCGACATTGCGGGTCTAAGCGAACGGGTGAATGTGAACAATGCCGCGACGCTGGTGTCGGATGTCTACAGTTACAAAACCCATGTGACGCAAGACAATCGCGACGGCACTGTAGAAATCGCCATCGAAGGGGAGCGAAAGGGGGCCTATCCACAAGGCACTGGCCCTGATTGGGTGACCTTCGCGGAACAGACGGTCATTGATCTGGGCGGCGGTCACGTTGTGACGTTCGGGGACCGCGTGACCTATGACGTTCCGGGATACGGGACCATTTCGGCGCAGCCCGGGGCAGGGGGCGTGAATGCAACGTTTCCACCCGGCGCTATGCCCGATTATATCAGGACCTCGAAAAACCGGCTTATGGTGGTGACGGATGCCGGACGGTTCACTGTGACCAGAAACCGAACCGAGGTTTTCAAATACACGCTGGGGTGGGAGCTGTTCTTTTTCACACTCGACAGTCCTTATCACGGGATGGGTCCGGCGGCCTTGGTATCGGCCGCGTTCAGCGGCGAAGCGGGGGCGATCTGGAATGATTTCTGGACCAACAGAATGTGGCGCCACAGCGAAGTGGCTTGGGCAATCGTCGAGACGATCTTGATGGCGTTTCTGGGTACTTTTGGCGCTGCTATAATTGCATTGCCGCTGGGGTTTCTGGCCGCCAAGAATTTTACCCCCTTGGGCGGTTTGCGGTTCGCCGCGCGCCGCGTGTTCGACTTTTTGCGCGGTGTTGACGGGTTGATCTGGACCATCATTCTGAGCCGCGCTTTCGGGCCGGGGCCGTTGACGGGCGCTTTGGCAATCTTGCTCACGGATACGGGGTCTTTCGGGAAAATGTTTTCTGAAGCACTTGAAAACGTGGATGAAAAGCAAATCGAAGGTGTTGCCTCGACCGGTGCAAAACCGTTGCAGCGCTACAGGTTCGGGGTGATCCCGCAAATCACGCCGGTCCTGTTGAGCCAGATTTTGTATTACTTTGAATCCAACACCCGTTCCGCGACAATCATTGGTGCCATTACGGGCGGTGGCATCGGATTGTTTCTGACCCAAGCGATCATCACCCAAAAGGATTGGGAAGAAGTCACTTACTACATTGTTCTCATCGTCTTGATGGTGATGGCCATGGATACGTTGTCGGGCTGGTTGCGCCGCAAATTGATCAAGAGCGATGAGGGGGGCCACTGATGGCACGTCTTGAGGCTGATACTCCCTTCATCCATCCCGATTGCGAGATTACAGATGCGACATTCGGACAATACATCGAGATTGGACGCGGCAGCCGGTTGGCGCACAGCCATATGGACGACTATGCCTATTGCGACCGGTTCGCCGACATTGCCAACGCCACCGTGGGCAAGTTTTCCAACATCGCGGCCTATGTGCGGATCGGGGCCACAGATCATCCCATGCAAAAGGCCAGTTTGCATCACTTTCACTATCGCTCGGCTGACTATTTCGATGATGCAACTCACGATGACGCTTGGTTCGCCCACAGACGGACGCGGCGCACGGTAATCGGGCACGATACATGGCTTGGACATGGTGCACAGGTGCGCCCCGAAGTGACGATCGGTCATGGCGCGGTTGTCGCCGGCGGTGCAATCGTGACCAAGGATGTGCCGCCCTATATGATTGTTGCAGGGGTTCCGGCCACCCCGTTGCGGCCCCGGTTTCCGGCATCTATCGCTGACAGGCTGATCGCGTTGGCATGGTGGGACTGGCCGCATGGCCGGTTGCGCGCAGCGCTTGACGACTTTCGCAGGCTTGGCGCGGAAGAGTTTTTGGAGCGCTATGAGGGAACAGATTGAGCGCGAACAGGTGTTGGTGTTTTATGATTGCCGCCAGAAGTTGTTGCCAAGGGCCGCTTTGGCATAGCGTTGTGGGGCACACCGCAGAACAGCGTTCAAAAGCGGTGTCGGGTCCTTGTCCACGGCCCCTTAGGTGTCCGCAAGTGTCAGGGTGACTTTGTCGCCCGCGAACCACGTGCGCCCAACCTCGATAGGGGTGTTGCGTGTGTCGACATTCACCCCGATGGTGCGCAGGACCGGTGAATTCTCTGCGATCTGCAAATGCAGTGCCTGTGTCGCCGTCGCCAGTTTCGCGTTCACCCGCGTTGAGGCGCGCGTGTAATCCGCGATGCCGTGCTGCCCCAGCGCTGCTGTGACGGAATGATCCCTGCCAAGATGGGTCAAGAGTTCGGGAAATCGCGCAGCAGGGAAAACACTGCGGAAAAGCGCGATGGGGCGATCCTCTGTAAGCGAGAGGCCTTCATAGACATGCACCTGTTCTTTAAGGTCCAGTTGCAGCGCGTCCCGCTCTGATGCCGTTGGCGCGCGGGTATCCAGCAAAAGCACCTTTTTTGCAGGTGTCCTGCCAGCCTCCCGCAGGTTCTGATGAAAGCGGACGCGACGACCGATCGGATAATCCGTTGGCGTCGTGGTGACAAAAACCCCTGAACCGCGTCTGGAATGCACAAGCGATTGCTTGGCCAGCATCGACAGCGCATGCCGCACCGTGTGCCGGTTCACCCCAAAGCGCTGGGCAAGGGCGGCTTCGGTCGGTATTTTGTCCCCCGGACGATACACACCCTCTGCGATGTCGCTGTGCAGGGCGTCGGCAATGGCCTTCCAGATTGGCGTTCGCGGGGTCATGTCACCAAAACTTCATACTTCGGGGGATTGGCAGAACCTGTGCCTTAGTCTAATATTTGTCTAGTTGTATATACAACTTCAAAGGATGTCTAGATGAGTGTGATGACGGACCCAAACACTGCGCGCAAAGAGTGGCTTGGCCTGCTGGCAAAGTCTTCTGCGCCGGAGGTGGCCAAGCTTTGGCTGGCGATGGAACTTGATCCACACCACACCATTCTGCGGAGCCCCGAGATCGGCGGCGTGATGGTGAGGGGCCGTGCAGGGGCTGTTGGCGCGGCCTTTAATCTGGGCGAGATGACTGTGACCCGCGCCTCTGTCAAATTGCCGGATGGAACGGTCGGGCATGGTTATGTCCAAGGCAGAGACAAAGAGCATGCGCTGCAAGCGGCGTTGGTTGACGCGCTAATGCAGACGGATGCGGCGGGTGCAATCGAGGCCGGGATCCTGGCGCCGTTGCGCGCTGCAATGCAGGCCCGCAAGACCAACCGCGCAGCCAAGGCCGCCGCGACCAAGGTCGATTTTTTTACAATGGTGCGGGGGGAAGACTGATGCAGGCGCAAGTTCTAGAGGGTGGTTTTGCCAATTTGCCCGTCGATACATCCTACGCTTTTCGGGCGATCATGACCGCAATGGCGCGACCGGGCGAGATCGCGCAGGTGCGTGGCGCAACACCTCCGGCGCCGATGAGTTTGGCAGCGGGTGTTGTCGTCCTCACGCTTTGTGATCCGGAAACGCCGGTCTATCTTGCGGCCAGTCATGACACCCAACAGGTAAGCGACTGGATCACGTTCCACACAGGCGCGCCCATTACGCAGGCGCAGGGCGCGATGTTTGCGCTCGGGGCGTGGGATGATCTGCCTCTGGCTGACTTTCCGCATGGCACGGCAGAATACCCCGACAGGTCTGCCACAGTGATCGTCGAGACCCAAAAACTGTCCAACAACGGCACCGTCTTGTGCGGACCGGGCATCAAGGATCATACACATTTGTCCTTGCCCGAAACGCAGGCCTTTCAGGCCAACGCAACGCTGTTCCCGCTGGGGCTGGATTTCATTTTCACCTGTGACGACCGCCTTGCGGCTTTGCCACGCACAACGAGGGTTGGCTGATGTATGTTGCGGTAAAGGGCGGCGAGCGGGCCATTGATAACGCCCATGCCTGGCTTGCCGAAGAGCGGCGCGGTGATCTTGACGTCCCCGAGTTGAGCGTTGCGCAAATCCGCGAGCAGATGACGCTTGCGGTGAACCGGGTTATGGCTGAAGGCTCGCTATATGATCCAAATCTTGCCGCGCTTGCGATCAAACAGGCGCGCGGTGATCTGATCGAAGCGATTTTCCTGATCCGTGCCTACCGCACGACGTTGCCACGGTTTGGTGGATCAAACCCGGTTGAAACCGAGACCATGCAGTGCGAGCGCCGCGTTTCGGCAACCTTCAAAGATGCCCCCGGCGGTCAGGTACTGGGGCCGACGTTTGACTATACGCACCGGCTGCTGGATTTCAAACTGGCGGCCGACGGCGATGCGGCGGATGTTGCCGTGTCTGAACCGCACCGGGGCGCGACACCGCACATCATGTCTTTTCTGGACCGTGAGGATTTGATCCAGACCGAACCTGCGGGCGACGATGTGCCTGATGACCTGACCCGAACGCCGTTGGAACTGCCCGCGAGCCGTGCCTTGCGGCTTCAATCCCTGACGCGCGGCGATGAAGGGTTTATCCTTGGGATGGCGTATTCCACCCAGCGCGGCTATGCGCGCAACCACGCCTTTGTCGCTGAGTTGCGTATCGGGTCCGTCGCGGTTGAAATGGATATCCCCGAGCTTGGGTTTGCCATCGAAATAGGCGAGATTACCGTGACGGAATGCGAGACCGTGAACCAGTTTCAAGGTTCCAAAACGCAGCCCCCCCAGTTCACACGCGGCTATGGTCTGGTGTTCGGCATGACCGAACGCAAGGCGATTTCCATGGCCTTGGTCGATCGTGCCCTGCGCTGGAAAGAGCTGGGCGAAGACAACCTTGGCGCACCCGCACAGGATGAAGAATTCGTTTTGTATCACAGCGATAATATTCAGGCGACGGGATTTCTGGAGCATATCAAGCTGCCTCATTACGTTGATTTCCAATCCGAACTTGAACTGATCCGCAAGCTGCGCCGCGAGGCGCATGACACCATCAGCCGGGAGGCAGCGGAATGAGCGACTACAACTTTGCCTATCTTGACGAGCAAACCAAACGCATGATCCGTCGCGCGATCCTTAAGGGGCTCGCCATTCCCGGCTATCAGGTGCCTTTCGCCAGCCGCGAGATGCCAATGCCCTACGGCTGGGGTACGGGCGGTGTGCAGGTTTCGGCGGCAGTGCTGACCCCGGATGATACGTTCAAGGTGATTGACCAGGGTGCCGACGACACGACCAACGCCGTGTCGATCCGGCGGTTTTTCCAAAAGACTGCAGGCGTGGCTGTCACCGAGGCCACCGCAGAGGCCAGTGTCATCCAAACCCGCCACCGCATCCCCGAGCAGGATCTGCGCGCCGATCAGATCCTCGTTTATCAGGTCCCGATCCCCGAACCTCTGCGCTTTCTTGAACCGTCCGAGGTCGAGACCCGCAAGATGCACGCGCTTGAAGAATACGGGTTGATGCATGTGAAGCTATACGAAGACATCAGCCAGCATGGCGACATCGCCACCGCGTATGCCTATCCGGTCAAGGTCGAAGGCCGCTATGTGATGGACCCGTCTCCCATTCCGAAGTTTGACAACCCGAAGCTGGAAATGGCGGGTATTCAGCTCTTTGGTGCGGGGCGCGAGCAACGTATTTATGCGATCCCGCCCTACACGCAGGTCGTAAGCCTTGATTTTGATGATTATCCGTTCCAGCCCACCAAAGCCGATCACGCCTGTGATCTGTGCGGGGCCGAAGAAAGTTATCTGGATGAGTTGATCATGGATGACGCAGGGGGCCGGATGTTCATGTGTTCTGATACCGATTACTGTGCGACCCGCCGAAAGCAGGGGCATGTCGGGGCCCAAGGTGTCCCCTATAAGGAGGACGCGGCATGAGACCGCTTTTGCAGGTTGAGAATATTGCGAAATTCTATGGGGCCAGGATTGGCTGCACCGACGTGTCGTTTGATCTGTATCCCGGTGAAGTCATGGGCATCGTCGGAGAAAGCGGGTCGGGCAAATCCACTTTGCTGAATTGTCTGGCTGGGCATCTGACACCTGACCACGGGGCTGTGCGCTTTGACACCCGCGCCGAGGGTCTGCGCGACACGATTACCATGTCAGAACCGGAGCGGCGGATGCTGGGCCGTACCGACTGGGCCTTTGTGCACCAACATGCCCGCGACGGGCTGCGCATGAATGTCAGCGCAGGGGGCAATGTGGGTGAGCGGCTGATGGCGGTGAATGCGCGCCACTACGGCGATATCCGCGCCGAAGCCATCGACTGGCTGGGGCGGGTAGAGATCACCGAGGACCGGATTGATGACCGCCCCACCGCCTTTTCCGGCGGAATGCAGCAACGCCTGCAAATCGCCCGCAATCTGGTGACAGGACCGCGTCTGGTGTTCATGGATGAGCCCACTGGCGGGCTTGATGTATCCGTGCAAGCGCGGCTGTTGGACCTGTTGCGCGGCCTTGTGCGCGAGATGAACCTAAGCGCCATCATCGTGACCCATGATTTGGCCGTTGTGCGCCTTTTGGCGGACCGGTTGATGGTGATGAAAGACGGCCATGTCATCGAGACCGGGCTGACCGATCAGGTACTGGACGATCCCCAGCATGCCTATACGCAGCTTCTTGTTTCCTCTGTCTTGCAGGTATGAGCCGATGATCTCTGTTGAAAATGTCACAAAATCCTTTGTTTTGCACAATCAGGGCGCTGCGGAAATCCCGGTGATGGCGGGGGCATCCTTGCAGGTGGACCCGGGCGAATGCGTGGCGCTGGTGGGTGCGTCGGGTGCTGGCAAATCCACGTTGATGCGGATGATCTATGGCAACTACCTGACCGCCTCGGGCCGGATCATGGTGGGCGATGTCGATGTGGCCAGCGCCGCCCCGCGCGAGATTATCCAGTTGCGCCGCAACACGCTTGGCTATGTCAGTCAGTTTCTGCGCGTTGTGCCGCGCGTCTCTACGCTGGACGTGGTGGCAGAGCCTTTGTTGCTCACGGGAACGGGCGTTGATGCGGCGCGGGCACAGGCAGAGCTATTGCTGACGCGTCTCAACATTCCGCAGCGCCTTTGGCAGCTTAGCCCAACGACGTTCTCGGGGGGCGAACAGCAACGCGTCAACATCGCGCGCGGCTTTGCCTTTCGGTATCCGGCCTTGTTGCTGGATGAACCGACAGCCAGTCTTGATCCGGCAAACCGTGCCACAGTGTTGGCCATGATTGCCGAAGCAAAGGCGCGTGGCGCCGCGATCATCGGAATTTTCCATGATCACGCGGCCCGCGATGAAATCTGTGACCGGCAGTTTGACGTGACCACATACACGCCGGGTCTGGCCGCATGATCGGGCGCTTTATCGCCGTTGTCGGCCCGTCAGGTGTCGGCAAGGACAGCTTTATGCAGGCGATGGCGGCACGCGATCCCCGCATCGTTCTGGCCCGCCGGGTCATCACCCGGCCAAGCGACGCAGGCGGAGAGGATTTCGACGGGGTCACCGTTGCAGAGTTTCAAATCCTTAGGGACAAAGGCAACTTTGCGCTAAGTTGGGAGGCGCATGGCCTGCATTATGCGATCCCAAGTACCGTCACGTCGCCGTTGCAAGACGGGCGCGATGTGCTCGCGAACCTGTCCCGCGCGGTCTTGATCTCTGCCAGAGACCGTTTTGCGCGATTTGATGTGATCAATATGACTGCTAGCCGCGATGTGCTTGCCGCACGGCTGGCCGCGCGCGGTCGCGAAACAGATGCGCAGATCGCTGCGCGGCTTGATCGTGTTGCTGCGCGTTTGCCCGATGGTATCGAGCCACTTCACCTCGACAATAGCGGGTCGCTTGACCAGACGGTTCAGGCCGCCCTTGATCGCCTTTATCCGGTCCGGGCGTAGCGATGGAAATGGTGAAACATACCCGCAGCATCGTTACTTTTCCGCAGACAAACGCATCTGCCAAATTCGTGTGAAACCATCATGACAAAACAAACTAT
>JAFMHE010000376.1 GCA_017854675.1 Paracoccaceae bacterium
CCGGGCTTCAACGGTGCCGAGAACCTGCAGGAGTTCATCGCCGAGGGGCTTACCAACCCCGAGTTCCGTCGCGAGATGTCCCGCCTCAACCCCGACGGCGCCAAGTTCTCCGCATGGGAGATGTTCACAAACCGCATCAAAAACTTCTTACGTCGTCTTCTCGGCATGGACTCCAAACCGCTCGGTTCGGCCACCGACGTTATCGACCGTGCGCTGGACACCGTCATCGCAGCGAACCCCGCCGATCGTGGCGCGGGCGACATTATGGGGTCGTCTTTCCGCCCACTGGGCGCACGCAAGGTGTTGAGCGAGTTCAAGGACCGCGTGAAGGAAGCCACACCTGCAGACATGCAGGAGGTGCGCAACGTCCTCCGTGACCGCCGCGTAAACTCCAAGTTCAAAGAGAACATGATCTGGCTCTCCATGCCGCTCGATTATATCGGCGATGCGGCAAAGCGGTACTTCCCAGACACTGCACGCACCATACCGGAACTTGTCAATGAGCACAAAACGGCCAAGCGCAACATCCTCGACAAAGTGGTGGACTCCCTTGCGCCTGTGAACGAGTGGATCAAGACAAATCTCGAGAAGATTGACACCTTCAACGATGTGCGCTTTACGGCGACACGTTTCGGTGCGGACCCGCGCAAGAAGCGCTCCGACTACGAAGGTTTTTCGTACAAGTACGACCGCATCGACCCTGCATCGGGCGAGGTGGTCACAGAAGTATCGTCTCGATACAAGACCCGCGACGAGTTAAACGCCGCTATGCGGCAGCATGATCGTGCAGGCATCCCCGGCCACTCCGAAGCATCCGTAGACTTTGCCCAAGACCCGGACCAGCTCAACGCATTCGATGAAGTCATGCGCGGGTATAACAGCCTCGGTCCCGCAGGGCGCAAGGCCATGGACACGCTATTCGCGATTCCCGAGGCGTTGACAAAGAACCTTGCGGTGGCCCTGAAGTCGCGCCTCGAAGCGTTGCTACCGCAGGACCGCGCACTCCAAGAACGTATCTATGGAAAGATCTACGATAAGGTCTTCAACGGCACGGGTGTCACGCCATACCAGACCCTGAGCCGGACCGGCGACTATGCGCTGTCTTATTATGGCGCGGACCCCAAGAAGGTCCAACTCGACGAAGATGGGAATCTGGTCGGGCCGAAACCCGACGTGCAGTATTTCACGCACTCCTTCCAGACGTCTCGCCAGCGGGACCTTGCCATCCGCCTCCTGAAGAGCCAGCCTCCTGCGTTTCAGATCGACCCTACAACGATCACGCCATATCAACAGGCGGATGCCCGCAAGCGTGAGAAGATGTCGGATCAGATGGTAGGTCGCCTGCTCTCGTCTATTGATGCGGCAGGGTTGGACAGCTCCGTCCGCGACTCCATCATCGAGATGGTTCTCGATACCGCACCTGAGTCGTCGTTCATGCAGATGTTCCGCGCACGGAAGGGTACTCGGGGCTTCGTCGGAGATATCACGCCGTTGGAGCAGGGGCTCACTCCCGGCGACACACTCGCAAACATCCGTGACAACACCCTGCGCCTCGCAGGCAATATCGTGGACATCGAATATGGCGCTAAATTCGCCAAGGCCAAGCAAGAGCTGACAAAAGAGTATCAGGACTTCGCTGGGGCCGCATGGACCGACCCGATAAAACGCGGTCAGGACGTGGAAGAGGCGCTGGTCTACTATGATGCGCTCACGAGCTACGCGTCATCGGCGTTCCGTAGGCAGGGTGAGATTGCGCAGACGCTAACCACAGGTGCGTGGGCCATGACTCTTGCGGCAAACGTGTCGTCAGCGCTCCTCGTGTTGACGTCGCTGCCGATCTATGCGTTCACCAACATGGCGCCGATACACGGCGTGAAGTCTACCATGCAGGCGCTTGGTCATGCGGGCCGTATGCTCATGGGTTCCGGCACCATGCTGAGCGCAGAACGTATCACGTCCGAAGGGCAAACAGAGGCGTTCCAGAAGAAAGGGTTCTTCTTCGATATAAGCGTGGACAACCTCGATACGAGCGACCCCAACAGCAAGTTCGGATATATGAAGGCGTTCCAAGACGCAGGCCGCATAAACGGCTTGTTTGGTCGGTCCCTCCTTCAAGACCTCACCGCCGGTGAGAACGTGACCGGCCGCTTCGCGACTGCCAAGAAAGTGATCGCAGCGTCCGGCGTTATGCAGAGCACGTTGGAGCGGGGAACACGCGAGGTCACAGGTATTGCGAAGTACCATCTGGCACTGCAGAAGATCGCCGGGGAAAAGAGGATGGGGGACTTCTCTCTCAAGCAGGTCGCCAAGAAACTCGAAGACGGTTCACTGCGGTTCACAGACGCCCAGTACCAAGAGGCTGCCAAGGAAGCCATGAACGTGGCAGAGAAGACAAACGGCCCGATGTATGCAGCCGCGTCGACCCAAGCGGCTCAGTCGGACCTCGGTAATATCTTGATGCTCTATAAGCGCCACTCCCTGTCCATGTACAACCTGCTGTATCAGACGATGACGCGCTCCTTGCCAACCAAAGCGCAGATTGCAGCCATGCCAGAGTCGGAGCGCGCGGCGGCCATGGAAGACGTCCGTATTGCACGTTTGCAGTTGGGCGGAATGATGGGTGTGCTTGCTACGTTGTCGGGTGCTCTCGGTCTGCCCCTCGTGCAGCAGCTGGGCTGGATCTATGACGCGTTCGCAGACGACGATGAAGAAGACTTCAAGACAATGACGCGGACCGCCATCGGCGAATACGGCGCCTATGGCTTGCTTGATTACCTCTCGGGCGTGCGTGTGTCTGAACGGATCGGCCTCGGTGCGCCGTTCTACCGTGCAGGTTTGAACTCGGAAGGCCAACCACCGCTATGGCGCTTGATCGAGGGTGTAGGTGGCCCCGTTGTTGGCCTGACCAACAAGTACATGACGCGCGTCCCAGAGCTGTTTGCCGCAGGTGACATCCAGCGCGGCACTGAGGCGCTCATGCCGTCGGCGGTCGCCAACTTGTTCCGTGCAGCACGGTACAGCCAAGAGGGTATCCGCACCCGGCGCGGCGACCTCATCATTGACGACATAAGCCCTGCAAGTGTCCTCGCTCAGGCCGTTGGTTTTATGCCTGCAGCATACGCCCGTCAGCTGGACCAGAACGCTGCCCTGTCACGCATCGACAACGCAATCCGCCAAGAGCGCTCAAAGTTGCTGTCCATGCGGTATCAGGCGTTCAGTTCGGGGGACAGGACCACGTTCCGCGAGGTCGAGCAGGAGATCGCAGAGTTTAACCGGCGTCACCCCGGCGATGCGGAGATCACTCCCAAGACCAAAGAAGCGTCGCTAACAGCCAACATGAAGACAACGGATCGTATGCACCACGGCGTCAACCTCAGCGACCAGAACATCCGTCGCACCATGGAGCTTGCGAGCCAATACGGACCAGCAACCATCTGGGAATAAAAAAGGCCCCCACCGAAGTGAGGGCCAGTTTGGCGGAGAAAGACAGTAGACACCCTGTCGGCTCCGTCTATATCATGCGGTTCGCCAGATGCGAACCCCCAAAATGTTGCGTTCCTCGCATATAACAACCCGCATTTGCCACCCGCGCCGCGCAAATACCCTGCCACATTGCTTAATGGCAGAACTGGTATTCATGCAGGGGATGAATACCGAAGCAGAAACCCGCATCGCGTCCCAATCAATAAAGATCGGGACGCCGTCGGGGTCGAGGTCGTCAAGTTTCAGAACCGCCATCTTCAGGGCCCTCTGGGAGTTCCATCTGCGCACACTCAAGGATAATGACATCTGTCGGCGGCAAGTTCATCTTGGTACCCTTGCTGAGGCGCACCTTGGCCTTGCGGCCGTTCAACTTTGCCATGCCCTCTTTCACAAAGGAGTCGTAGTTGATCCGGTTCTTCGCACACCACGCACGCAACGGTTTCGGCACGAGGAATAGATACTTGGTGTCTGTCTCGTAGCGGGCAACAAACCGGACCTTGGGCTGCTGTTCCGGCACAACAAGAGAGTCCAGACCATTGCCATTGTTGCCCAGACCGCTGTTCATGCCGCGATTGTCTTCGGTGCTCTTGATCCAGAGGATGCTGCCGTAGTTGTCGTTCACATAGTTGTTCACGTTGGTCTCGATCGTCGCCGTAGCCTCGACGGCCGCCCTGCGGTTGCTGTCGATCAGGTCTACCGCAAACTTGTGCAGCTTTGGGATGTCGTAGTCCAACAAGCCTAGCTCGCGCGCAATGATAAGTGCGGTGATCGTGACCGTGGCACTGATTGACCAGAAGCGGTTCTGCGCCATCAGGTTAAGCTCGCTGTCCAGTTTACGCTGCACGCTGGTCAGCAACTCGCGGACAGTGTCGCGATTGTTAATGATATACTGCACGAACGGGACAACCGCATGGCCGCGGTTCTTGCCGATACGGGTCGCGAACTCGTCGGTTTCGGCCTTGGTCGTGAAGTTGTGCGGCTGCACGTGGTACTCCAAGACGCGCTGTGTCTCAGCGTCGGGTGCGCTTTTTATCGTGCGCACTTTTGACAACATGCTCGCGTTTGACGATGTGCCAACAGTCAGGTGCCAAGGCTCGCCACGATACCGCTCGGCGTTCGCGCCAGATGACATGCGCCCCTTCTGCCTACCGCCGTGGATCTGATAGATGAGGTCCGACATCTGGTCTGTGGGGAACTCCGTAAACTCGTCGAACTGGACAGCGATGTCCTTCATATTCTCCAATCGGTTCAAGCGGTGGTTCATCGTGTCCTTTGCCGTGATGAGCAGTTCACCCGGATCACCGAAGATCGACAGTGCGACCTTCTGCGTCGTGGTCTTGCCGTGGCCGGAACCGTCACTGTACATGTCAAAGATCGCAGCGTGAGCCGGCATAAAGCGCATGAGTGGTGACGCGAGCGCCATGCAGATCATGTACTGGTAGGGCTCGAGCCCGTCGCGTGCGTAGAAGTTCGCATCCTCAACCCAACCCTCAAGCGTGCCCGCGGGCTCGAACGCGGGGAATGCCCATGCGGTCTCGCTCGACGGCGGGTTGTACCCGATATCGTCTCCAGTGATCTCGCGGTCGCCGATGACAAACGACGTAAATTCGTCGTCCGTCCACCCGAACTGCGAGTGCGCCTCGTCGGCAACAGTCGTGGTCTGTAGGTTTTGTATCCATGTATTTGTGTAGGCCATAAGTCTATCCCATCCTCTTCCGATTGCAGAGACGCCGTGTGTCGACAGCGCCTTCCGTAGGTCTTCCTTTGATGTGGCGTTTACGAGGGGGATTACAAACTCCCTCACGCCATCCATCGGCAGGTGCACGCGACCGACAATGCACTCACCCAAGCTGCGGTCCCTGATCCGGCTCACATAGTATAAGTCGTTTTCATACACCGGCATGTCGACGGGATCGCCCGCCTCATCAACGTCTTTGACGTATACTCCGCCCTGATTGCCGCGGAAATAAGGCTTCGGGTATGGCGGTATCTCATACTCCTGCAGCGCCCCGCTACCCACCGAAATCTCCTCGACGATCACCGGTTCATCTTCTGGGGCCGCTTCGATCTCGGCACCGATCTGCACCGGAGACGTGATCTTGCCCTTGAGGGGGCAGCCTTCACACCCTTCAGGGTTCAGGCTTTCAAACGTGCTGCACTTATGTGGCCCGACAATACCCTCCATCTTCTCGACGGTGTCCTCACGGGAATACTCTGGGTGATTGCGCGACATCGCATGCGCACCCTGCGCCGCATCTTCGCAGGGCATACAAATCGACAGCGCACCGCGCCACAACGGCTCACTCAGGTCTTCTTGGTTCTCGAACGCGTGCTTGATCTGCGCGCAACCTCGTCCCTCGACCGACTTGGTCAGGATAGTTTTGAACTTCGTAACCCTGTTACGCATCATGCGCTGCATCATCGGGTCTTCGTCAGCGGTCATCAACGTAGAGAACGGGAGCGGTGCAACGGACGCCTTGGGCGCTGCCTCTGGGGCGAACGCAGTCAGTGCCGCCGAAAACTCTCCGAGGGTGTATGTCGTGACCGTGCCACCCTGCATGATCTTGACGGGCAGCGGGGGGTTGCCCTTGTAGTTGTGGGTCAGCGGCACCCGCAGGATGCGTGATGCGTCACTTGTACATGTCGAGTCTGCCTCGAGCCCATGCACAGCGCAGGCACGCTTGAGAGCCTCTGCCACAGGGCGCCACTCCGCAGTAGGCACTGGCTCCGACAGGGGCCAGTAGACGTGGACGCCGCGGCCGCTGTTGACCATGTATGGCTTGCGTAGACCTGCTGCCTTGCAGAAGCCTCGCAGCTCGGCGATGGCCGTAGGCTGATCGGCAAACTCTTTGCCGGGCCCGCAGTCGAGGTCCATGAACATAGCACGCATCTGTAACGTGTTTACCGCGCTGCGGGGCTTTTCGATGCTCGGGTCTTTGAACGTCGCGAGCCCGAAATACACATCGTGCTCGTTCTGATCTGCCATATACGCCGCGTCTATGAGACGGGCGATTGTCGGGTAAAACTTCTGCTTACGGAACTTCCGGCTCTCGCTGGATATGCTGAGTAGGCAGTAGTGGCCGCTGTCCCCAAGGACAGCTTGTAAAAAATCTTGTGTGTCCATTGTCGCCGCCTGTTGTTATTGTGGTCGGCCACGGGTCGCCCCGTGGCCGGCTTTTTCAGGCGATCAGTCGTCCCATTCTGCAAGGACATCCGCCAAGGCATCGGCCGACTTGGTCTCGGGTTCAGCCTTCTTCGGGGCTTTCGTGACCTTGGTCGGCTCACCAACCTCGTCCTGCTCGGACTCTTCCTTCTTGACAGCTGGCTTCTTCTCTGCCTTGG
This sequence comes from Paracoccaceae bacterium, assembly GCA_017854675.1. Taxonomy (GTDB): domain Bacteria; phylum Pseudomonadota; class Alphaproteobacteria; order Rhodobacterales; family Rhodobacteraceae; genus Sulfitobacter. The sequence continues at coordinate 6,826 of JAFMHE010000376.1, forward strand.
GATCTTCCTTCTTGGCAGCGGGCTTCTTCTGCACGCCGTCTGTCTGGGCCACGGTGAACTCGATGGCCTTCTTGGCCTCGTCGCTGTCACGCAGTGCGATGGCAGCCTTCAGCTCTTCTTCGTCCAGTGCGCGCACAGGGCGGAAATACAGCTTGGGTGCTGTCGCATCATCGTCGAAGCGCATCTCGGTCATGACCGCAATGGCAGGAGTGTTGTGGGCAGAGAGGTACTTGATGTAAGCCTGCAGTCCCATGTCAGCGCCCTCGGCAGAACCGAAAATAGACGTGGCGGGCAACTGCAACTGATATACCTGATCGTTCTCGCCTTCCAACATAACCGCGAGACGCTGAGAGAAGCGGCACGCACGGCTCTCGCCTTGGCCGGAGCCTTTGACGTTCATCGGGCACTCGCCGCAAGTGGCAGCCTTGCGCTGATCTTCTGGCACGTCGTCGCTTGGCTTGCGGGTGTCACCAGACCAGCACACAGGGGCAGACGGGTTTTCAGCGTCGAACGCACCCTCGTAGTACGTACGCCCAATAGACGCAGCATCCACGATCACCATGTTCAGCGTGCTGTTCTTGCTGACAGACACCTGCTCGCCATCGACAACCATGCGGAAACGGCTACCGCGAATACTGATCCGGCGGCCGGAAGCGCCGCTCCCACCTGCCATTTTCTTGTTGTCGTCCATCAAGGACTTGAACAAGTCACCACTTACAAGGCTGTTGCCCTTAAAGATGTCTAGGTCACTCATTGTCATTCTCCATTTTAAAGTGCTCAGATTCATCGTCTGAGTCGGGGTTAAAGTCAAACTCCATCTGCGCGTCGGCAGGTTGGCTCTCCTCGCGCTCAAGGAGCGCAGCTTCCACGCGAGCTAGGTCGAAGCGAAACACTCGGCCCATGCGCGTGTAAGTTCCGGCAGGGATGTCACCCGCCCGTACCATGGTGATAATCGTCGCTGGCGATACACCGAAGTGCGCTGCCAGAGCCGCTGTTGTAACGTACTTGTCACTACCTGTCATTTTTTCCTCACAGATATCATGTACTCCGAGTCCACATTCAGGCCCGGCGGTACGGTTTCAGGGTTTTCTTCCAGAAACTCTTTGACTGCAGTCTGGTTCAGACGCTTCTCCAAGAACTCTGGCATGCTGTGCTCGACAACGAATTGGTGCATTGCGGCCCAGTCGCTCGTCCAGTACCGCGTCTTTACTGTGCGGTAAAACATCCCCTCGGATGTGCGGACGCTCTCGACGTTCTGCTCTTTGCAGTAGTCCAAGAGTTGAGCCTTGACCGCGTTCATCTGGTCGGTCAACTTCTTGTCCTTCTCCTTGAACTCGGCCGACACTGCGGCCTTCGCGTCGCGGATCTTAATGTAGATGCGTGTCAAGCGGTCCACAGATGTGTCTACTGTATCAGTCATGTCTCTCTCCGTTTTGTGTTGTTTCGGCGTTAGTACCGTGTTTCGAACACCTAGTCAAGTGTTCCATTGTACAAGTCGATCATTTTTGAGTGCACGTCGATCTTGTCATCCAAAAGCTGGTAAAAGCGTCGCTCCACAGGGGAACCTTCAAGCTGCACAACCGTGCATTTGTTGACTTGCCCTGATCTGTGGATGCGCGCGTTCGCCTGCGCGTATGTCTCAAGTGAAGATGTCGGGCCCCACCAGACAATAGTATCGGCCGCTGTCAGCGTCACACCGTGCGCCGCAGCTTGGGGTTGGATCACCAGAACCTTGGGGTCCGTTGCCGTCTGAAACCTGCGGAAGATATCGGTGCGGTCGCCGACCTTGACGCTGCCGCTGATGATCTCGGCGGTGATGCCGTCGCCAACCAGCTTGGCTGTCAGGCTCTCGATTGTGTTCTGGAATGGCACAAACACCAGCACTTTGTTCGGTGTCTCGTCGATCACCTCCTTGAGGACTTTGTACCGTGACGAGATGTCAAACTGCAGGGTGTTGCTGTCGTCGGTATATGCCGCGCCACACGATACCTGCAGGAGCTTTGTCATCAGCACCGCAGCGTTGACTGCCGTTACATCTTCTCCAGCCGCCCGCATTGTGCGGTCCTTGCGGATGCGGTCGTAGAATGCCTGCTGCTGCTTGGTCAGCTCAACATGTCGCTTAACGTACACAAGATCTGGTAGGTCGAGACACTCGTCCTTAGTGAAGCGTATGGCCGGTTGCAGTACGCGATGCACTGTCTCCGTGGCAGTCTTCTTCGGGGCCCACTTGAAGGGCGTGATTTTTACCATGACCTCGTCGCGGAACTTACCGAAGAATTTCGGTACCCCTGTGGGGTTTACCAGCTTGGCGAGGCCGAATGCGTTCTCGGGCCCCTGCGCTGCCGGTGTTCCGGTCATCATCCACAACCACGTGTCATCTGTGACCAATCGGTGTAACGTCTTCCACCGTGCCGTCTGAGAGTTCTGGTATGCACTGGCCTCGTCGATGATGATAAGGTCGAACCCGCCCTCGGCGATCTCTTTCTCTACCACTTTCAGGCCGTCGAAGTTGATGATGACGAACTCGGCGTCGCTCGCAATAATCTTGCGTCGCTTTGCCGCCGCACCATGGGCGATGTCAACCTTGCGGTGCATCGCGAAGTTAAACAGGTCGGCACGCCATGCGGCGTCCATGATCGACACCGGGCATACGACAAGCGCGCGTTTCACAAGCCCACGTTGCATGAGGAAGTCCGCGGCCCAAATGGCACTGCCCGTTTTCCCCGTCCCTTGTTCGTTAAAGCAGAACGCACGCTTGTTCAGCGTCAAAAACTCTGCCGTGGTGCGCTGGTGATCGAACGGTTTGTACTTGCCCGGCCACTTATATCGGCCGATGATCGGCGACGGGGCAGGGTAGTTGAGGGCGCGCAGGGTCTGCACCTGTGGCAAGTCCCACTTAACCAAGACAGTGTTATCGTCGATAAGTCGACTCTCTGGGATGGCTGCAAGGATAGGGGCGGGGTTCCGCAGTTTGTACTGCAGGGCTTTATTGTCAATAATCTGCACGGGTGTCTCCTGTTATGCGCGGGGCATAATTACTTTTTCTTGGGTGGTTTACTTAGTGCGCCACCCTTTGCACGGTTCTTGCTCCGGTTCTCGACGCGGTATCCGTCGCTGTTCGACCCACCGCGCGCCAGCGGCTTCTTGTGGCCGATGTCTTTGCCCGCGCGTGCGGCCTTACCGTTCTTCTTGTCGAAGGCGGCTCGGGCGCGTTGCCGCTCAAGGCGCGCGGCACCTTCGCCCCGCGCCTTTTGCTGCTGGTACTCTTTCGCATAGGGTCGTGGTTTGTTCACGTATGGCATCAGTTTTGTCCGTTATGGGGACACTCCGTTACTGGGCAGTGTCGTTTGCAAAGACCGCTCGGGCGGGGGTTCCACACATCCACCTCGAACGCTTTCTCCATCTTAGCATACTCCGAAAGCCACTTTTTCCAAAGCCCACTTTCACCGTCGCGGTCGTACTTCGCCTTCACAGCTTCATTTGCAATGACGAACACGAGCCCGCCACGCACCACTTTCAGGTCAGGGAAGTGCTTGAACATGGCCAAGGCCATCAGCTCCAGCTGACCTTTTTCGGCGTAGCGTGCCGACTTGCCTGTCTTGTAATCCACGATCGTCGCGGTATCCCCGTCGATGATAATCAGATCGACAATGCCACGGAACCAAACATCCTTGGCGAAGAAGTCACACGGCTCCAACGCGGCGGTCAGGCCGAACTTGTATTCGCACAGCTTATCGCCGGGCTTGGCTGCCAGTGCATCGAGCACAGGCTGCGTGAATGCGAACCGCTCCGGCACAGGAGTGCCGTCAGCAATAAAGTCCTCGGCCGCCTTGTGGAACTCTGTGCCGTACCGCATCGCATCGGTCTCGACGTAGGGGAACTCCTTGAGGACCGACGTGTGGTAGAATTGTTTCGGGCAGGTGTCGAACGCCTTGATCCGGCTGAACGACCATGCGGGTGTCTTACTGCTCATCGTCTTGCTCCTTTTTCTCGGCCATATGTTTACCTAGCTCGACGTAATAGCCGTCGGCGTCGAATAAGACGTCCAAAGCCGGCATCATAGCGATAAGCATCTCGTGGGAGCTCTTAAATTCTCCCGCTGCCTTTCGTTCAAGAAAGTGTTTGATGAACGGCGTCTCGTGTGCAGGTGTCTTTACTTTACCCATTCCCATTTTCCTTTTTTACCTTCCACGATAGACCCAGCATCACGTAACGCTTTCCAAGCATTGCTGTTCTTTCTTGGCATCTTTTCAACATAGGGCCGTGCCTTGACCCCCAGAGCCATTAGTATCTCATTACACTCTTCAAGATACCAGTGGTAATCTACATCATCGGGAAATATGTCCGGAATGTCCATGATGGGCTTTGCGCCCTCGGACCTTGGTACGGTGTTTCCATTCTTCACATAGTGAATGGAAGAGGTATCCCCTTTTGCATAGTACCACCGAACAGCCTTACCGATCTCTACGCCCTCCTTGACTGCTCCCCCGGTCACTGTTCGCAGTGTGAGAAACTTGCAAATGTCGTCACAGGAGCGCACGGTTGTTTCTATATCAACCCCGTCTGTGAGGTATTTTGAGACAGCTTCTGCACATATCGGGTTCTGCGGGTTCTTGCTCAAAGACACGTCGCCATAGACCCCTTTTGCCTTGGCGCTCCCGTCCTCTTTTATCGCGATGTAGTTGTTGACATCGCGCGAGTGCAATGCGCGATACCTTGTCTCTTCTGTCTTCAAGCCTGTGTGCTTTTCCCACTTTTCGACAATGGTGTTCAGAACGTCCAGTTTATCACGCGGGCATTTTATGACTATGCCGTCAGTGTTTGCTGAAATCACAGGTATGTTGCACCTCTCCAGCGCCTCGATCAGCATAAGTATTGTGAGCTGACCTGTGATGGTGGTGCGGATCATAAAGTCAGGAGAGTACAGCGTGCTGTACTTGTTTGAGGTTTTGCCGAATGTGCCGTTCAAAACAATCTTCAAAGAGTCTGATTTCACCTTGTCGCCTGCGTGTTTTGCGGCGAGACGTTCGTCAAGAATTTTACCGTAAACGGTGTTGAAGTGCACACCGAAACCGCCCGGGCGCATGTTCATGTTGAGCATCATGCGAGGGTAATAGCTCTCTACATCCCTGTCGATTAGAACATTGCTCTCATCGGTGTAATGTGTTGCCTCAGACTCTTGGCTGTGTAGGCCGCCGATGCCGATCTTGTAGTTGCTGTCCCCGATCTTGATTTTGAGGTTGGCAATAGACTTCGGCATAATAACGTGACCGGTTTTGTCATTCAAAACCATTTCTGCATTTTTAACAACGTCCAGAACATTCTGCAGCTGCGGTGTTGAGAAGCGAACATAAGCAGGGGGGTCGTATAAAAAGCTGTCATAATCGGGAACCGTTTTTGGAGGAACGCCCCCTGTCAGCCTTGAAAACTCTGCCTTCAACACGGCCTCGGCAATCTGTGCGTCTGACCTAGATCGTAAATCTACGCCATATTCGGAGCTCATGGATCTGCGCAATTCGAGTTGTTTCGACAACTTATCGAAAAGTTCTCGCGTAAGGATGTTGTCGTTTTTGCAGTACCCCCGCAGTAGGGGGACCTGTTCGGGAGTTATAGTCGCAGACGGGTCAATGGGTAACTCTTGCAACCTTTTTGTGTTCATGCGTCCACCGTAAAGTTTCAACCCCACCATGCCGGGGGCCACGTCGATGATGTCCACGTGGTTTATGTCAGGTTCTTTCAAACCCTCGTCTCGGTAAAAGGTCCATGGTCTCACATTTCTCTCGATGATGCGATCGCTCGCCCGCTTTATCTCGGCCGTGTTCGGATTGAACAAGGCAAACGTGAGAATGGGAATGTCGTAGCTATTTCCGTTGAAGGTTCCGAGCTCGATGTTGTTTGCAGTAATGATCTGCAAGATCTTGTCAGGATCAAAACCGCTATCATCGTGGTTGAAAATCTCAAATCGTTTTGTTTTGAGATCGTCGTTCATAAACAGTGCCAGAAAATAGTTTCTGTACACCTCGATATCGAGGAATATGCGTTCCATCAGATCCTACCCTTTCCGACCGTGAGGGTCTTCGCTGCACGGGTGATCGCCGTATACAGCCACTTGTCTTTGTCCTCGCGGAACACCTTGCTCTCGTCGATGACGATGAGGTTGTCCCACTGACTACCCTGTGCTTTGTGTGCAGTAATAGCGTAGCCGTACTCGAACCGGCCGGAGTCCCCGAGTGTCGAGTCAGTGCGCGTCTCTCCATCCGGCACGAACATAGTTCGGTGTACGCGAATGTCGGGGATGATCGTTTTGGCTGGGTCTTCTAGTCGTACGACGTCCATGCTCAACCATGCAGATGAGTCCACGTCACACCGGATCACGGTGAACATCTCGCCGTTGAAGATGTTGTACTTCGGACTGTTGCGGATACAGATGATCTTGTCGCCGAACATCGGAGTCGGGTCGGTCATGTCGTAGTGCGCCCGAGCCCGCTTGTTCAGTCGCGCACGCGTGGCGTTGGTGCCCACGATCACTTGATCTGCTTCCCACAACTCGTCGGGGTCGATGTCGCCGGAGAACAGCACGCGGGAGTCTCCGTAGTTGCCGTATTTCAAGATTTCGCCGTTGCGAGCCGTGATGGAAAGCTGCAGGATTGGGTTCCCCACAGCTTGCCGGTGGATCTCGGTCAGCATCACGTCGGGCTTACCGCTCGTGAAATATCCTAGTTTTTCCTTACTCTTGACTGGTGGGAGCTGCGCGGGATCGCCGATTGCCAGTACAGGGACTCCGAAGCTGAGCAAGTCTCTGGCGAGTTCTTCGCCGATCATAGAGCATTCGTCCAGCACGATCAGGTCGTAACGACCCACCTCGGACCGCTTCGCGCGCTCAAACCGTGGCTCTTTTGTCTTCGGGTCATCGTCGATGCGCCGATAGATCAAGCTGTGCAGAGTCTGCGCGTCGATGCCGTTGCGGCGCATCACTGATGCCGCCTTGCCGGTGAACGCAATATACGCAACGTGCAGCCCCGCGTTATTCATGGCCGTGGCGATGGCCGTCGTTTTACCAGTTCCCGCGTATCCGAAGAAGCGAAACTCTTGTGGTCTCTTGTGCTTCGGTGTGTCGAGCCATGCGTTAATCTTGCGCACGCCGTCGGCCTGCATCGGTGATAGGGTGTCTACTTGTGTCATCTATACTTCCTCCACTGTCACGCCTGCTTCGGCGAACTGCATGTTTGTCAGGACCATATCCTCAGCCCATCGAGATACGAACGCATCGTCTGGTTTCGGCCAGATCACATGCTTAATTCCTGACTGGATGATTACCGCTGCGCATTGTGCGCAACAGGGGTGTGTCACGGCGATCGTGCAGCCCTCAAGCGGGGCCGTCGCGAACATGATCGCGTTCTTCTCTGCATGCAGCACCAGCCGGTACTTCACATCGCGGTTCTCTAGCCGCTCCGGTGTGTCGTTCACACCCCGAGCAAACCCGTTGTACCCTGCAGATACGATGCGTCGCTTGGGGTCGAAGATGACCGCCCCCACTTTCGTGGAGGGGTCTTTGCTGAGTTGTGCGGTGTGCTTGGCCATGCC
>JAFMHE010000308.1 GCA_017854675.1 Paracoccaceae bacterium
CGCCCGCCTCCTCAACCAGGCGCATCCCCTTGCCACCGCCCCCCGCAACAGCCTTGATCAACACCGGATAGCCAATCTTGCCCGCCTCCGCCGCCAACAGGTCATCCGACTGGTCGCTGCCGTGATACCCCGGCACCACCGGCACACCCGCCTCAACCATCAACGCCTTGGCCGCATCCTTCAAACCCATTGCCCGAATGGCTGACGCAGATGGCCCGATAAACACCAACCCCGCCTTCTCGACGGCATCGACAAAATCGGGGTTCTCGGACAAAAAACCATAACCGGGATGGATCGCCTGACAGCCCGTATCCAATGCCGCCTGAATGATCACATCGCCGCGCAAATACGACTGCGCAGGTGACGACCCGCCGATGTGCACCGCCGCGTCCGCCATTGCAACATGCTTGGCCCCGGCATCCGCATCCGAATAAACCGCCACACAACGCACACCCATCGCGCCCGCTGTTTCCATCACCCGGCACGCAATCTCACCCCGGTTCGCAATCAAGATCGCATCAAACATCGCACACCACTTTCTTCATCTTCAATTTTCCAAATAAACCTCCGGGGGGAGCCGCGCCTTGGCGCGGGTGGGGGCTGGCCCCCTCCACCGTCCCGTCAGCCAAAATCCTCAATCACTTCGAACCGCTCCACCAGCATCATAATGTTTGGCTCGAACACCCCGGCCCGCGTCAGATACGCCTGATACCCTGCCCGCCAATGCGCCAGATCGCGAAATTCTCCCTGATCGCCTACGCGCCCTTCGTCCATCTCGTCAAAGGGAATGAATTCAACCGCCACTGTACGCACCGCGACCGCTGGCCGCCCGTCCCAGTCCAGCGCCACATCCGTGCGCCCCGGCTCAGGATGAGGCTCCCCGCGCTGCGCAAAATTCGCGACCCCATCGCAGGTGACAGTCTTTCGACCCGCACGGACCAGCGCCAAAATCTCGGCGTTCAAATCCGGCCCATCGCCATATTTGAACGAAATCGCACCCGGATAGCGCGCCAATGCCTCCATCTCCAAGATCATGCCGCCATTCCCTCTCGTATGCACGTGCCGTGTACGCGCGGTGTACACTGTGTGACATTTAACAAAGCCTTCACACATCACATCCTGAACACGCCAAATTTCGTCTCCTCAATCGGCGCGCAAAGGCTTGCCGACAGGCTCAGCGCCAGTACATCACGGCTCTTGCGCGGATCAATTATCCCATCATCCCAAAGCCTTGCGGAGGCATAAAGCGGATGCGACTGCTCCTCGAACATATCAATCGTAGGCTGCTTGAACGCGGCTTCATCCTCTGCTGACCATGTTTCACCTGCCCGCTCGATCGCATCGCGCTTCACCGTCGCCAAAACCCCCGCCGCCTGCGGTCCCCCCATCACGGAAATCCGGCTGTTCGGCCATGCCCACAGGAACCGAGGCCGGTACGCCCGCCCCGCCATCCCGTAGTTTCCAGCCCCGAAAGACCCGCCCACAAGCATCGTAATCTTGGGCACATTTGTAGAGGCCACAGCCGTCACCATCTTGGCCCCGTGCCGCGCAATTCCTTCGTTTTCATACTTGCGACCCACCATAAAGCCGGTGATATTTTGCAAGAAAACCAAGGGGATATGCCGCTGTGAACACAGTTCCACAAAATGCGCACCCTTCTGCGCAGCCTCCGAAAACAGCACGCCATTGTTGCCAATAATGCCGACCGGACACCCCTTCACATGGGCAAACCCCGTCACAAGCGTCTCGCCAAACCGCGCCTTGAACTCATCAAAGCGCGAACCATCCACCAACCGCGCAATCACCTCGCGAATGTCATAAGGCGTGCGCAAGTCCCCCGGCACCACGCCCAAAATCTCTGCGGGATCATACGCAGGTTCCTCCGGCATTTCCCACTGCACTGTCAATGGCTTAGCCCGGTTCAACTGCCCCAGCGCCTGTCGCGCCAAGGCCAGCGCATGCGCGTCATCTTCGGCCAGATAATCCGCCACACCGCTCAACCGCGTGTGTACATCCCCGCCGCCCAGATCCTCGGCCGTGACAACCTCGCCCGTCGCCGCCTTCACCAATGGTGGACCAGCCAGAAAGATAGTCCCTTGTTCTTTCACGATAATCGTCACATCCGACATCGCAGGCACATAAGCACCGCCCGCTGTGCACGACCCCATCACCACAGCAATTTGCGGGATGCCCTTGGCGCTCATCCGCGCCTGATTGTAGAAAATCGCGCCAAAGTGGTCCCGATCCGGAAAAACCTCATCCTGCTGCGGCAAGTTCGCGCCGCCCGAATCCACCAGATACACACAAGGCAAATGATTGGCCTCTGCGATTTCCTGAGCGCGCAAATGCTTTTTCACGGTCATCGGGAAATACGTCCCGCCCTTTACCGTAGCATCGTTACACACGACCATGACCTCATGCCCTTGTACTCGGCCAATACCTGCGATCACACCGGCACAAGGGGCCGCCCCCCCATACAATCCATGCGCCGCCGTCGCCCCAATTTCCAGAAACGCAGAGCCCGGATCAAGCAAGTTAGCCACCCGTTCACGCGGCAGCATCTTGCCCCGGCTTTCATGGCGCGCACGCGATTTGTCGCCGCCCCCTAACGCCGCAGCCTCAGCAGCCTGCGCAATATGAGAAAGAGCTTCTAAATGCTTGGTTTCATTGGCTTTATACGTTTCCGATGTTGGCAAAGCCTGTGATGTCAGTTTCATTGCAATTCCTCATTCTCACGCATTGCCATCGCCTTCAATTCGCGCCGGATTACCTTACCGGTCACAGTCATCGGAAGCGCATCTAAAAATTCAATTTCTCTTGGATAAGAATAGCTTGCAAGCCGTTCTTTAACCCAAGACTGAAGCGATAATGCATCTACATCGGCTCCCTGCTTTAACACGACATAGGCTTTCACAACCTCGGTCCGCAGCGCATCGGGTTTTCCAACCACACCACAGGTCGCAACAGATGGATGGGTCAGCAGGCAATCCTCAATTTCCGCCGGACCGATCCGGTAGCCTGACGAGGTGATCACGTCATCCTCGCGGCCAATGAAACGCAAATAATCGCCCTCCCAGATGCCCCTGTCGCCTGTCAGCATCCACGGTCCCCGAAACTTCTCTGCGGTCGCCTCAGGCCGCTGCCAGTACCCCAACATCATCGCGGCCGATCCCTTCAGAACAGCGATATCGCCTTCTTCGGCTGAAGGTTCGCCCGCCGCGTCCAGCACGGCAAGCGCATGCCCCGGCACGGGTTTTCCGATACATCCGGGCCGCGCATCAAATGCAGCACCACAGGACGTTGCAATCATGTTACATTCCGTTTGTCCGTAAAACTCATTGATCTGCACGCCGAACGCCGTGCGCCCCCAAGCCAGCATCTCCGCGCCCAGC
>JAFMHE010000309.1 GCA_017854675.1 Paracoccaceae bacterium
TCGCCAAGACGGATGAGACGTTTTGGGCCGAGATGCACGATCTGTGGACGCATTATGTGGGCCGTCCCAGCCCGCTTTATTTCGCCGAGCGTCTGACCGAAGAGCTGGGCGGCGCCAAAGTCTATATGAAGCGCGATGAGCTGAACCACACCGGCGCGCACAAGATCAACAATGTGCTGGGCCAGATCATTCTGGCGCGTCGCATGGGCAAAAAACGGATCATTGCAGAAACCGGTGCGGGTCAGCACGGTGTCGCAACAGCAACTGTTTGTGCCAAGTTCGGCCTGAAGTGCGTGGTCTACATGGGCGCGCATGATGTGGAGCGCCAAGCGCCGAACGTGTTCCGCATGCGCCTGTTGGGGGCCGAGATTATTCCGGTCACGTCAGGTCGCGGCACGCTGAAAGACGCAATGAACGACGCGCTGCGCGACTGGGTCACCAACGTGCGCGACACTTTTTATTGCATCGGCACGGTCGCAGGACCGCACCCGTACCCTGCGATGGTGCGCGATTTCCAAAGCATCATCGGCAAGGAAGTCCGCGAGCAAATGACCGCCGCGGAGGGACGTTTCCCCGACACGGTGATTGCTGCCATCGGTGGCGGATCAAACGCGATGGGTCTGTTTTATCCGTTCCTTGATGACAAGGAAGTCGGCATCATCGGCGTAGAGGCGGGCGGTAAAGGTGTGAATGCAAAGATGGAGCATTGCGCGTCGTTGACAGGGGGGCGTCCGGGTGTGCTGCATGGCAACCGGACTTATCTGTTGCAAGACGATGATGGCCAAATTCTGGAAGGATTCAGCATTTCGGCGGGTCTGGATTATCCCGGCATCGGGCCAGAGCACGCGTGGCTGCACGAGATTGGGCGCGCGCAATATGTGTCGATCACGGATGTGGAAGCGCTGGAGGCTTTCCAGAAGTGTTGTTTGCTGGAGGGGATTATCCCTGCGCTGGAGCCGTCCCACGCTTTGGCGCATGTGATGAAGATTGCGCCGGAATTGCCAAAGGACCACATCATCTGCATGAACATGTGTGGGCGGGGGGATAAGGACATCTTTACCGTGGCAAAGGCGCTTGGGTTCGAGATGGGTGCATTTGCCTGATCAGGGGTAATTGAGGGCTGCGCCCACGCGATTTTTAAAAGGGGCTTTGCCCCCATCCCACCAAAGGCGGGATTCCCCCGCAGTATTTTTAGCGAAAAGAATTGGGGACGCGCGGTTAGCGGGTCAGTTCCAATATGTCGAAATCAGATTCGACGGCTGGTGCGGGGAACATCAGGCGCGCGCGGGTGGGGCTGACACGTTCGAACAGGGCGACGTTTGTCTGGATCCGGCCATCCGAAACGAAGGTGGCAGGCAGATCGCCGTAATCTGGGGGCGTGGCGTCCGCGACAAAGCCCATGCCGACATAGACCGCGCGGCCATCGCGGTAGGTGATCACGCCTTTGGTGCGTTGCGAGCCGGTGAGTTTTTCAAACGCCACACCGTCACTTTGCAGCGTGAAACGGCATTTGAATTGCGTATAGACGACAAGGTTGGTCATCCCACCAAGCTTCATTGTGCGGCATTGCCAATCGCCTGCCAGATCTTGATCCAGAGCAACCTGTGGGGCGCCGCCAAGCGCGGTGGTAAGGGCTGCGACATCGTCAGTCGCACCACTTGCAAGCGCCTGTAGCAGTGCTGCACCTGCGGTTTGTGTGAACCTGTCAAGGCGCGCGGCATCATCGGCGCGCAGATCGACCTGTGCGACCGCAGCCTGCCCAAGCAGTACCGCCGTCAGGCTCGCGAGAAAAAGGCGCATGGCTTATCCTTTCAGGCGCATCATCTGGTAATGGTGTTTAATCGGGGGGAAAAAGAGCAGCACCAGCCCCACATTCAAGTAGAGCCAGAGCATGCCCGGCAACCACAGGATCGCAAAGACAAATCCGACCGTGCCTGCAATGCGCGTTGCAGTGAGCGGTGTGCACAAACGCATGAGCCCGAGCCGGAACAATTTGCCACCATCCAGCGGCTGGACCGGCAAGAGGTTAAACAGCGCCAGAAACAGATTGATCGTTGCCAGCCAATGGACCGCCCATCTGAGCATCCCCGCATCAAACATCGGCGCGACCAGCGAGGCGATCGCCCAGATAACGAGGTTCACGACAGGCCCCATCGCGACGATCAGTTCCTGTTGCCGCGCGGTTGTGGCACCGACGTGTTCGCAAAATCCGCCCCCGCCGTGCAGCACAATGCGCCGCACCGGCACGCCCTGTGCACGACAGGCCATCGCATGGCCCAATTCGTGCAGAAATATTGATCCGATCAGCAATGCCACGAAGATCAGACTGTACTGGATATACTCCATGTCACCGATGGCGATAAAAATCAGCGGTAACAGCAGTATCGTGCCGCCGATCTGCACGGGAATGCCAAGTGGCCCGCGAAACGTAAAGAGGGGTGTACCTGTGCCGAACATGGGGTTCTAGGTATCAGTTCCCGGCAGAGCATGTGCCATCAACACCTCGAGCGAGACCACTTCAAGGGCGCGCACATGGGTGGCCGCCAGATTGACTTGCGGCGCGCAGCCTTCCTCGGCGGCTTGGGCAAAGCGGCCTGCACACAGACACCATGCATCACCGGGGTTCAGGCCGACAAATCCGTATTCGGGCCGCGGCGTGCTGAGGTCATTGCCCACGTATTTCGAGAAGGCCAGAAACTCTGCTGTCATCAAGGCACAGACCGTGTGGCTGCCTTGATCGGCAGCGCAGGTGTTGCAGGAGCCGTCGCGGAAAAACCCGGTGACGGGATCGGTGCCGCAGATATCGAGCGGTCCGCCGGTGACGTTGAAAGAGGGATCAGGTTCCATGGGGCCTCATAGGCTGTCCACAATGCTGCGGAAGGTTTCGATGGTCTTGTCCATGACACCGGCGTCGCGAAAGTTGCGGTCTGCGCCGGTGGTCACGATGACGGTATTCGATGCGGTGTCGACGTATATGTATTGCCCATAGATGCCGCGCGCGAGGTAGGCCCCGTCGGGGGAGCCAAGCGGGATCCACCACTGAAAGCCATATCCCATTTCATCAGGCTTGGTGCGTGCGCTGGGCGTGGTAGAGGCCGCGACCCAATCTGCCGGAACGATCTGTTGGCCGTTCCACCTCCCCCCTTGCGCGAACATCTGGCCAAAGCGGGCATAGTCGCGCGTCGTCAGGTTCAGCCCGCCCAGCACAAAGGCGGTGCCGACCCCATCGGTGATGAAATAGGGGCTCTGTTCCAGTCCCAAGGGCGCGATGATCTTTTCGCTCAGCAAATCAGCCATGCTGCGGCCCGTCGCCCTGCGCACCACCATGCCAACGATATGGGTATCAATAGAGACGTACTTCCACTCTTGGCCCGGTTTGG
>JAFMHE010000310.1 GCA_017854675.1 Paracoccaceae bacterium
TCGGTCGGGCGCAGGTCCCATACGCCTTCCATCTGCTCGGAGGTGGCGACGCGCAAGAACTGCTCTTCACTGCCCGACGTAAAGCCGTAGCGCGGCACGTCGATGCCCAGCTCGACCGCTTGGCGGTAGATGAAAGCGGCAGGTTCCACATAGCCAACCACAAGGATCGCATCCGGCTCTTGGCTGCGGATTTTGGTTAGCTGTGGGGACATGTCGCGGTCCTTGAGACCAAAGGCTTCGCGGCTGATAATTTCACCGCCTGCCTTGTTCAGCTCTTTCTCGAACGCATCGACATAGCTGGCGTAGAAACCCACATCGAGTGCCCCTAGAACCGCAACCCGCTTGTGACCCTTTTCAGCGACGAAAGTGCCAGCCGCCGCACCGGTGTAGTCCGCTGGCGGACGGGTCCGTGTGAGATTGGGAATTTCGCGTGTGGTGATGGAACGTTCAGCGGCATTGCCCACCAGCATCACGGCATCTTCATTCTCGATGAACGACGCAACAGCGCCTGTGGCCCCGGAACAGCAGAACCCGAGGATGAACTTTACACCGTCACGGTCGATCAGTTTGCGCACCGCGTTGGAGGCTTCTGTCGGGTTCGCTTTGTCATCATAGGCAATGACGTTGAGCATATAGGTGTCGGCGCCGACCTTGATCCCGCCTGCCGCGTTGATCTCTTTCGCGGCCAGATTAACGGCGTTGGCTTGCGGCAGACCGTATACGGCACCACCCCCGGTCAGCGCATCACTGACCCCGATATCAAGCGTCTTGTCTGCGGCAAAGGCGGCGGTGGCCGTCAGTGCAAAAGCAGCGGTAATGGCTGTCAGTCTCATGTGTGTCTCCTCCCAGAAACGTTGAATTCCCAAACTTCTCTCTCAGTGGCCCAGATACGCCTTTGCGACATCCGGGTGTGATTGCAGCTCCGCGCCTGTGCCGCTCAGCACGATCTCTCCGGCCTCAAACAGATAAGCGCGGTCCGCAAGGCGCAGCGCCATGGCAGAGTTCTGCTCAACCAGCAGGATGGTTTTACCCATCTCTTTGATTTTTTTGATAGTTTCAGCCACTTCCGCGACGATTTTCGGGGCTAACCCCAATGAAGGTTCATCAAAGATGCACAGCTTGGGCCGCGCCATCAGCGCCCGACCAATGGCCAGCATCTCCTGTTCGCCCCCCGATAACGTACCCGCGGCTTGCGTGGCCCGTTCGCGCAGGATCGGAAACATATCCATCATCTCGTCAATGTCGCGGGCCTGATCGGGGTCAGTACGGGTATAGGCCCCCATCGCCAGATTTTGCCGCGTGGTCATTTGCGGAAACACCTGACGGCCCTCGGGACACATGGTGATGCCGGCCTTTACGATGGCATGACCGCTTTGATTGGTAATGTCCTGGCCCTCAAATGTGATGGTGCCGCTGCTGGCGGGAACCAACCCGCAGATTGCTTTTAAGGTCGAGGATTTGCCGGCGCCATTGGCCCCGATCAGCGCAACGCATTCGCCTTGACCAACCTCGATATCAATGCCGTGAATGACCTCAATCGGGCCATAACTGACGCGCAGGTCTGAGACTGTTAACATTTACGCCGCCTCGCCAAGATAGGCGTCAATCACCACCGGATTGTTGCGAATTTCCTCAGGCGTGCCTTCGGCGATCTTTTGGCCAAAGTTCAACACAACGATGCGGTCACTAACGTCCATGATCAGCGCCATATGATGTTCGATGACCAGCACCGAAACCCCAAGGGCGCGAATAGATTTAATGAGATCGCTCAATGTCTTGCGTTCATGCGAAACCAGACCGGCAGCCGGTTCGTCCAGCAAGATCACCTTGGGATCAGAGGCCAGCGCCGTCGCGATCATCAAGAACCTTTGCTGTGCTGAACTGATCGTAGCGACACGTTTGTGTTCGACGTCTTTGAGGCCGGTAATCGCAAGAATATGCGCGACACGTTTTTCAAGCGCGGCCTCTTCGCCCGCCTTACGGCCAATGCCAAAGACCGAGGACAAAGGATGTGACGTGCGGGTGACATTGCTGCCCAGCAAAATCTGTTCGCGCACGGTAAATTCCGCGAATGTACTGGCAGTCTGGAAAGTGCGGGCAAGGCCACCTGCGACCCGCGCATATTCCGGCAGGCCGTCTATCTGAACACCCCCCAGCAGCAGCTTGCCGGATGTGATTGGAAAGATACCCGCAAGGCTGTTCACAGTTGTTGATTTGCCCGAGCCATTGGGCCCGATCAGCCCAAGGATCTCTCCCGCGTGGACTTCGAACGACAGATCGCGGATGGCGTGGACGCCGCCAAACGACTTGCACAATGTATCCACCCTTAGAACAGGCGCTGTCATGGAATCTCCCCCCCGAATTGATATCAAGCTAGCGAAGCTGTTGCGTTGCGGAAAATTCAAAGATTTAAACCAAGTATCTAATAATTCGATATGTTGCTCTATAAGAAACCAGTGCAGCAGAGGGGCGCAAAGGTTGAGATGATTAGGAATATTAATTCTATTCAGATATTTAGGATTTGTTCAGAAGTGGGAAACGTTACGCGTGCCGCACAAATTTTGAACACCAGTCAAAGCTCTGTGAGCTATCACATCAAAAAATTGGAAACTGATTTAGGCTATGCGCTGTTCCGGCGGACCAAGCAAGGACTGGAACTTACCGATGAAGGCGCCGTTTTGGCAAGCCACGTCGAGAAGGGGCTGAACATGATCCAGACAGGCCTCGAACGTGTCGCAAATCAGGCCGGGTCGGTCAAAATCGCGCTCCTGCCGATGTTCTCGAGCCGATGGCTGTCCTCACGTCTGGGCCGGTTGATGGAACGACATCCCGACCTGCAACTCTCGATGCACAATCACAACAACAGTTTTGCCCGCATGCACAATCCGGCCAGCTTTGCCGACCTTGGCATCCAATGGGGCAAAGGCAATTGGAGAGGCTTCGAGGTGCACCGCCTATGGCCCGAAAAACTAGCGGTGGTGTGCAGCCCGGCCTATCTGGCGGCCCACCCGATTAGCCAACCCAGTGACTTGCATCGTTGTAATTTGTTGCATGTGGATGACAGCCGGATGTGGGAAGAATGGCTGGCGTTGAACGGTGTGAAAGCAGGTGCGGTCCAATCCCAGATGATGCTGGAGGACCGGCATTTTCAACTCAGTTCAACCATCAATGGCTTGGGTGTGTCGCTGTTTGCCTCATGGTTGGTACAGGATGAGCTGAAAAGTGGGGTTCTGGTGAACCCTTTTGGCCGGAATTTTGAAACATCCTTTGCGTACCACCTCATTGTGCCCAAGGGCGAAAAGGCTTCCAAGCCGGTAGAGCAATTTTGTGATTGGATGCTTGAGGTACGTGGGGCGCAGGCGAAATTGGAGGCTTGAAT
>JAFMHE010000082.1 GCA_017854675.1 Paracoccaceae bacterium
GACACCAAAACCCAAGATAAAATGCCGACAGAGACCAAAACACCTGTCTAAGAAATAGCGCCCCGGGTTCATCTCGGGACGCTCTACCGCTGCCGCCCCACTTGACGACAGATCAAGATCACCGGCAACAATCCCATCGCGACGATGACCAAGGACGGCACCGCCGCTCCATCCAACCGCTCATCAGATGCCAACCGGTAGGCCTGCACCGCCAGCGTATCATAATTGAACGGCCGCATGATCAGCGTCGCGGGCAGTTCCTTCATCACGTCGACAAACACAATCAACAGCGCGGTCAGTAAACTGGGCGCGAGGATAGGCAAATGCACCCGCCGCAAGGTGCCAATCGGCGTCGTGCCCAAAGACCGCGACGCGGCATCCATATTATCATGCACCATCGCCTGCCCGCCCTCATAGGCCCCCAGCGCCGCCGCCAGGAACCGCACCATATAGGCCGCAACCAGCAACCAGATCGAACCGGTGATCAACAACCCTGTCGAGATATCAAATGTCTCACGCATCCATGCATCCAGCGCATTGTCGAACGCCGCAAACGGCACCATCAACCCGACCGCAATCACGCCGCCCGGTACCGCATAGCCCAACCGCGCCACATAGGTCGCGGACGATGACGTCTTGCCGGGTCGCATCCGGCGAAAGAACCCGACCGCAATCGCCGCCGCAACCGTCACCACAGCCGCGACCCCCGCCAGCGTCACAGAATTGCGGATAAATCCCAGATAGCGCGGGCTGAGCAGGTTCTGTTCTGCCCCCAGACCCATCGTGAACAAGATCACAATCGGCAACACAGCGCCCAAGATCACAGGCACGGCACAGGCTACAACCGCAAAGCCCGCATGCCCTCCGGTTAATTCAATCGGCGGCATCGCCTGCGCACGCCGCGCCGTATCATGGTACTTTGCCCGCCCGCGCTGCGCCCGTTCCAGCATCGCCAACAACAAGGCAAACGACAGCAAACAAAGCGCCAGTTGCGCCGCCCCTGCACGATCATAAAGCGCAAACCACGATGTATAGATCCCCGTCGCAAACGTCTGAACGCCGAAATACGCGACCGTCCCGAAATCCGCGATCGTCTCCATCACCGCCAGCAACACACCCCCCGCAATCGCCGGACGTGCCAGCGGCAGGCTCACCTTGAAAAATGCGGCCCACGCAGATGATCCCAGCGCCCGCGCCGCCAAAAACGTCGTCCCGCTTTGCTGCAAAAACGCGGCCCGGCTCAGCAGATACACATACGGATAAAGCACAAGGATCAGCATCAAGGCCGCCCCACCCAACGACCTGATATCAGGGAACCAATAGTCGCGCGGGCCCCATCCCGTCACATCACGCAGCAACGTCTGCACAATGCCCGGATGATCCAGAACAGACGTATAGGCATAGGCCAGCACATAGGCCGGAAACGCCAAAGGCAGCACCAGCGCGATCTCGAAAAACCGCACGCCCGGGAACCGTGTCATCGTGACCAGCCACGCCGCCCCCACACCAATACCAAAGGTGCCAACGGCCACCATCACCACCAACGCCAGCGTTGTCAGCGTGTACCGCCCCAACACGGTTGAAATCAAATGCTGTACCGTGTCGGTGCCACCGCTGAACGCGGCGATGGCAACCGCCAGCATGGGCAACGCACAAATCCCCGCCACAACAAGCGCCACAACACCCAACGCACGCGGCCCATCGGCGCGTCTTTTGTGGGGCATATCTGGTGTCTGTACGGTCATGCCTCTATTTCGACTATTTCAGTCGGGAATGCCAGTAGCTGCTGTACCGCATGCTCAATCGTAGGTGCGCTGATCCTCGATCACCAAACCATCGCGTGGCAGGCTGCCGGGATCGACAACAACGACTTTGCCCTTCAGCTTCAGCACATTCACAACCGTCTGGGCATAGGCATCGGCATCGCCGCCCGCGCTTTCGATCTGGACGGTCATCACGTCCTGTTCGCCTGCGCGGCTGGCAATCACACGTGCGCGCAACACCTCTTGGTGGTGTGCCACAAGGGCCGCAACCTGTTCGGGGCGCACGAACATCCCCTTGATCTTGGTCGTCTGGTCCGCACGGCCCATCCATCCCTTGATGCGCATGTTCGTCCGCCCGCAAGGCGATTGCCCCGGCATGACCGCGCTCAAATCTCCCGTCGCAAAACGAATCAACGGATAATCCGGGTTCAACGAGGTCACAACAACCTCACCGACCTCGCCTGCCTCAACCGGGTCACCGGTGCCGGGTGTCACAATCTCGACAATCACGCCCTCATCGACAATCATGCCTTCCATCGCGTCACTCTCATACGCGACATTGCCCAGATCGGCGGTCGCATAACACTGCAAACACGATATCCCACGGTCGATATAATATTGTCTTAATGACGGGAACAACGCACCACCGCCAACCGCCGCCTTGGCAATCCGCAGCGCGACACCCATCTCATCGGCTTTCTCGAGGATGATTTTCAAATAATCCGGCGTGCCCGCATAGGCGGTCGTTCCGATGTCCAGCGCGGCCTGCACCTGCAATTCCGTCTGTCCGGTCCCTGCTGGCAAAACCCTCGCCCCAACAGCGCGCGCACCGCTTTCAAACATGTGACCCGCAGGGGTCAGATGATAGCCAAAACAATTGTGCACGATGTCATCCGCGCCAATGCCCGCAGCGGTCAGAAACCGCCCCATGCGCCACCAGTCAGGCGATGACCCGCCGGGTTCATAAATCGGGCCGGGGGATTGAAACACATGGGTAATCTGCCCCACATGCAGCCCACCAAAGGGCGGTTCGGCTTTTTGTGCCGCACTCAAATCCGACTTGCGCAACACCGGCAGTTTCACCAGATCGCTGGCATCCTGCACGTCCTCACGTCCCAAAATCGCGCGCAATTGCGCAGCCTGCGCGGACATACGGGCATCCGCACTGCGGGTCTCAAGATCGTCGAAATTGCTCATATCAGTCACTCATCTTCACCAAACAGGGCAACCCTGCAATTCCTTCGGTCCCCGTTAAACGGCGACCCCAAACAATCGACCCACAGCAGCAGTAACCGCCATCGCCAAACCGCCCCAGACCACAACCCGCAACGCCGCAGGCCCGATTGAGGCGCCACCGGCAATCGCCCCCAGCGCGCCCAGACCCGTCAAGGCAATCAACGTCACAACCACCACAATCGGGATCAGAATCGCAATCGGCGCAAACCACGCGGCAATCAAAGGCACCGCGGCAAACGCACTGAACGTGATCGCCGAAGTGACTGCCGCCAACAGCGGTTGCGCCGCCTGCACATCGTTCAATCCCAGTTCATCACGCACATGCGCACCCAAGGCGTCATTTTCCGTCAACTCGCGCGCGACCAATGCGGCGGTTTCTTTTGACAAACCACGCTCTTGATAAATCGCTGCCAGTTCTGCTTCTTCACCAACCGGATCATCGACCAACGCCTGACGTTCGCGCTCGATATCGGCGGCCTCCAGATCAGCCTGCGACGACACGCTGACGTATTCGCCTGCTGCCATCGACATCGCACCGGCCGCAAGGCCCGCAGCACCCGCAATCAAAACCGCCCGATGCGACGGGTCCGCCGCTGCCACACCGACAATAATCGACGCGACAGACACAATGCCATCATTCGCGCCCATCACAGCCGCCCGCAGCCAGCCGACGCGCTCAATCAAATGGGGATCGTCGCTATGCGCAGATGTTTCCACCTTAGCTTAACCAGCGCTTGCGACGGCGGTACGACCGCACATCGCGGAACGACTTGCGCCCTTCATCCGACATGCCAAGGTAGAATTCCTTGACGTCCTGGTTTTCGCGCAGATCACTGGCCAAACCGTCCATCACAACCCGACCGGATTCCAGAATGTAGCCGTAATGCGCAAAACGCAGCGCCACGTTTGTGTTCTGCTCCGCCAAAAGGAACGTCACGCCTTCCTTTTCATTGATCGTCTTCACAATCTGGAAAATCTGTTCCACCAATTGCGGGGCCAACCCCATGGATGGTTCATCCAGCAAAATCGTCTCGGGCTTGGACATCAATGCGCGGCCCACCGCACACATCTGCTGCTCACCGCCCGAGGTATAGCCGGCCTGCGACTTGCGACGGTCACGCAAACGCGGAAAATAATTATAGACCAATTCCAGATCGGCCGCGATCGCACCCTTGCCGTCGGTGCGTGTGTACGCACCCGTCATAAGGTTTTCCTCAACCGTCAGATGCTCGAAACAGTGACGGCCTTCCATCACCTGCACGACACCTTTTTTCACCGTCTCAGCCGGGTCCGCACGCGAAATATCGACACCGCGATACTTGATCGACCCCTTGGTCACTTCGCCACGCTCTGACGCCAACAAGCCCGATATCGCCTTAAGCGTCGTCGTTTTGCCTGCACCATTACCACCCAAAAGCGCGGTAATGCCCCCTTTGGGTACATTCAGGCTAACGCCTTTCAACACAAGGATCACATGGTTGTAGATCACCTCAATGTTGTTGACCTCCAACACGTTCTCGACCTGTGCATCGGCAGTTTTGACATCGTCCAGCATGATATTTCAGCCCCAATTCACAAAGGATGGCCCCGGCGGCAAGACACCGCCGGGGCCGTTAACACAATCAGTTACACCGCAGATCAATGTTGTTTTCTGCCGCGAACGCCATGCTGTCTTCTTCGATCAGCGCGTCGATGACCTCTTTGTCGGACGCTTTGAACTCGGAAATCTGGTTCCAGACGCCAGCCGCTGCATCCCACTGCGTTACCGCACCAAGACCCGGACCACCGTGGTTCTCACAGCTGACAGCAAACTCAGGACCCATGCCTGTGACGCCATACTTTTCCATCATCTCGTTGGTGATGACGAGGTTCTCCATACCGTCGACCATCATCGCCTGCGTGATGTCGGCAACGCCGTGCATCTCTTGGGCTTTCAGGATCGCCATATGCGCAAGGAAACCGGCATAGATCGTCCGGCTGTACAGAACCGTACCGCTTTGGTCGCCCGCACCGGCTGATTTACCTGCGTCATAGACGTATTTCTGCAGATCATCATAGATCGGAAAGTTTTTGCCGACACCGTTCATGGTCAACGCCTTATAGCCATTGGCCGCCGCACCCACCGGGATCACGTCAGCTTCGGCACCGGACCACCACACACCAATGAAATTCTCCATCGGATAGCGGATGTTCGCAGCTTCCTGAATGGCAACCTGGTTCATCACGCCCCAGCCCCACATCAGAACTGTATCAGGCTTTTCGCGACGAATTTGCAGCCACTGTGATTTCTGCTCCTGACCGGGGTGGTCAACAGGCAGCAAGCTCAGCTCGAAACCGTGCTTTTCGGCCAGCGTTTCCAGCGTGCGGATCGGCTCCTTGCCATAGGCTGAGTTGTGGTACACCAGCGCAATTTTGCGCCCTTTGATGTCGCCACCGTTTTCGTCCAGCAGATAGTTGATCGCAACCGATGCCGCATCCCAGTAGTTGGCAGGGAAGTTGAACACGTTCGAGAACACCTTGCCGTTCGCGGCAGACGTCCGGCCATAGCCCATTGTGTGCAGCGCGATACCGTCTGCCGTTACTTTGGGGATCAGCTGGTAGGTGATACCGGTTGAGAAAGGTTGATACAAAAGCGATCCTTCGCCTTTGGTCGCCTCATAGCATTCCACACCTTTTTCGGTGTTATACGCCGTCTCACATTCCAGCACGCGCACCGGCACGCCGCCGATACCGCCATCACGCTCATTCACCAGCGTGAAATAATCGGCATATCCATCAGCAAGGGGAATGCCCCCGACTGCATAAGGTCCGGTTCGAAAGCTGAGTGACGGCATCACAAGATCCGCCAGCACGGGGCCCGCGGCCATCAGTCCGGCAACGGCCATTGTCGCTAGTTTAAGTTTCATCGGTGGTTTCCTCCCTTGGATTTTATCCGACTTGTTTCGTACGGCAGGGTTCGCCCCGCCATTCTTCACGGGTTTACCCCGCTTATTCATGCGCCCCCCCTAGTGCGGGAACGGCCACAATCTCAATTTCTCTTTCGCCACACGCCACAATTGCGCGATCCCGTGCGGTTCCGCGATCAAAAAGATCACGATCAAACCACCAACAATCACCAACTGCAAATGCGCCACGATGTCCGTGGGCCAGCCCAGCCAGTCCACGCCAACAACCTTCAGCGCCACAGGCAACAGCACCAGAAACGCCGCCCCCGCAAACGATCCAAAGATACTGCCAAGACCGCCAATAATGATCATAAAGAGCACCAGAAACGATTTGGTAATGCCAAACGCTTCACCAACTTCCACAGCGCCCAGATAGACCGAGAAAAACAACGCGCCAGAGATACCCACAAAGAACGACGATACCGCAAAGGCCGTCAGCTTTGCTTTCAGCGGGTTAACCCCGATGATCTCGGCCGCGATGTCCATATCCCGAATGGCCATCCATTTACGCCCCGATGCGCCGCGTGTCAGGTTGCGCGCAATCACCGCGCAGACAATCGTGAAAAACAGGCAAAACAGATAGGCCGCCCACGGCTCAGTGCTGGGCCCTGTGATCAAAATACCCATCAAATCCCGCTCGGGCGCATTGATCTGACCAGAGGCAGAGTAGTTATAGAACCACGACACCCGGTTAAACAGCCACACGAGGAAAAACTGCGCCGCCAACGTCGCCACAGCCAGATAGAATCCCTTGATCCGCAGCGATGGCAGACCAAACAGAACACCAACCAGCGCCGTCATGACCCCGCCCATGATGACAGAGAAAAAGATGTTAAATTCCGGCAAGCGGAACAGCAATTCACCGCCCCACCAGATGTCCACACCGGTCATGAACTTATAGCAGCTATAGGCCCCCACGGCCATGAAACCGCCCGTGCCCAAGGACACCTGCCCGCAATACCCGACCAGAATGTTCAGGCCGATCGCCGCAATCGCATAGATCAGGAACGGCAACAAAAGCGAGTTCACCCAATAGTCGTTGACCACAAACGGCACGACAACGATGGCAATGAACAACACCAGATAATACCGATACCGGTCAAACTTGATCGGAAAGGTCTGTTGATCTTCGGCGTAGGTCGTACTGAAATCGCCAGCTTCACGATAGAACATCTATATGTCTCCCACGGTGCGCATAAATGCACACCCTACGTAGGGTGCGCATTCATTGCGCACCATCCAACGGCTGCTCACATCAAACCCGCTCAATGATCTTCTCCCCAAACAGCCCCTGAGGACGGAACACCAAGAACACCAGCGCCAACATGTAAGCAAACCAGTTCTCTGTCGCACCACCCAGAAACGGCGCCCCGATCAGGAACTCGAACATCTTCTCACCCACACCGATGATCAGACCACCGACAATGGCCCCCGGAATGGACGTAAACCCGCCCAACATCAGCACCGGCAACGCCTTGAGCGCAATCAACGACAGCGAAAACTGCACGCCAGACTTTGCGCCCCACATGATGCCCGCGACCAAGGCGACAAACCCCGCCAGCGACCACACCAATATCCAGATAAAATTCAACGACACACCCACCGACAATGCCGCTTGATGGTCATCCGCAACAGCCCGCATCGCGCGCCCCTGCTTGGTATATTGCGCAAACATCACCAACCCGATGACCAGGAAAGCGGCCACAATCGACGCAACAATATCCAGGTTATCAATAAAGAACCCATAGCCCAGCGCCTCGTAGGTCGTACCTTCAAGCCAGACGTTCATCCCTTGTGGCAAACACGCGCCTTCCGTCGCACAGACATTCAGCGTCTTGATGTCGGACCCCCACATCAGGTCGGCCATCCCCTCAAGGAAATATGCCAGACCGATGGTCGCCATAAACAGGATGATCGGCTCTTGGCCAACCAGATGCCGGAACACGAACCGCTGCACAAACACAGCCAGCAACACCATGACCCCGACCGTCAGAATGATCGCAAAGGCCGAATGCACGGTCCATCCAAAATAGTGAATATCCGTGCCAAAGATAGAGTTGATCAAATGCGCAAACGGCACCTGCCCGTTCTGGATACCCACCAACGTCATCGCCGCAAACAGCGCCATGACCCCTTGGGCAAAATTGAAAATCCCCGACGCCTTGTAGATCAGCACAAACCCAAGGGCGACCAGCGCATAAAGCACCCCCGCCATGAGCCCGTTGGCAAAGACCTCAATCGTATAAGCCAGCTGCTCGTTCATGAACGGGCCTCCTTCAAATGCTGCACTGCCGCGCGGTACGCAGTGTGTACGCCCGGTGTACGCTGTGTGACTTTTAACGTCCCGTTAAGATCAGTCATGTGCCACCCCCAGATAGGCATCAATCACTGCCTGATTGTTGCGCACTTCTGACGGTGTCCCGTCGCCGATCTTCTTGCCGTAATCCATCACAACAACCCGGTCCGACAGGTCCATAACGACCCCCATGTCATGCTCGATCAACGCAATCGTGGTGCCAAATTCGTCATTCACGTCCAGAATAAAGCGGCTCATGTCCTCTTTTTCCTCTACGTTCATCCCCGCCATCGGCTCATCCAAAAGCAAGATAGACGGCTCCGCCGCAAGCGCCCTTGCCAGCTCAACCCGTTTTTTCAAACCATAAGGCAACCGCGACACAGGCGTCTTGCGGATGGCCTGAATTTCCAGAAAATCAATAATCTTTTCAGCGACTTCACGGTTGGCCACTTCTTCAGCCTCCGCCTTGCCTTTCCACAACGCCTGCGAAAACAGACCCGTTTTCATATGCGTCAACCGCCCGGTCATGACGTTGTCCAAAACAGACATCCCTTCAAACAAGGCAATGTTCTGGAACGTCCGCGCAATCCCCTGCTGGGCCACCTGATAGGGCTTCATCGCCGGACGACGGCTGCCCTTATACCAGACCTCACCGTCCTGCGGCACATAGAACCCGGAAATCACATTCAGCATGGACGACTTACCAGCCCCGTTAGGCCCGATAATCGCGCGAATTTCGCCCTCACGAATATCAAAAGAAATATCCTTGATCGCCTCGACCCCACCGAACCGCAAGGTGATGTTCTTCATCTCCATCACCACCGGCCCGATGGTGCGCCCATCGGCGGTCACATAGCTGTCGCTCATGTCTTTCACGCCGGGATCCCCTTCAATTTTCCAAATAAACTCAAACCCTTGACCTCAACATGCGCAGCAATTGCATGGGCACAAAAACGGGAGCGCGGGAGGGGCGTCGTCGCAGACGCGCGCCACACGATCATTCCGCAGCCATCCGCGCCGCAATCGGCATAACCTTCGCGTCACGCACACCCAAGGTCGCCTTGATCGAGCCTTTGCGCCCGTCCTCATAAGTCACTTCCGTCTCGGTCGACACACTCTTCGATCCATCATAAAGCGCGGCAATAATATCGGCATATTTCTCTTCGATGATCCGGCGGCGCACCTTGCGGGTCCGCGTCAATTCTCCGTCATCCGCGTCCAGTTCTTTATGCAAAACAACGAACCGGTGAATCTGGCAGCCCGACAACATATCGTCCTGCGCCACACTGGCGTTGACCTCTTCCACATGGTTCTGGATCGTCTCCAAAACCTGTGGATGCTGTGCAAGCTCTTGATAAGACGCATAACCGATGTTGTTGCGCTCTGCCCAGTTACCCACCGCCGTCAGGTCAATGTTGATAAACGCCGTACATGCCGTCCGCTCGTTGCCAAAGACAACCGCCTCCAGAATGTTGGGAAAAAACTTCAACTTGTTCTCGACGTACTTTGGCGCAAACAACGATCCATCCGCCATCTTGCCCACGTCCTTGGCCCGGTCGATAATCCGCAAATGCCCCGAACCTTCCTCGATAAAGCCCGCATCACCCGTTGCGACCCAACCCTCGGCGTCTTTGGTGTCAGCCGTGCTTTCAGGGTTCTTGTAATACTCCACAAACACCCCCGGTGAGCGGTAAAATACCTCACCATTCTCGGCGATCTTCAACTCCACACCCGGACAGGTCACACCAACAGTATCTGATCGGACCTCACCATCGGGTTGCGCGGTGATGAACACCGTCGCTTCGGTCTGGCCATAAAGCTGCTTCAGATTAATGCCCAATGACCGATAGAAATCAAAGATTTCCGGCCCGATCGCCTCGCCCGCCGTATATCCCACGCGCACGCGGCTAAAGCCCAGTGTGTTTTTCAACGGACCATAGATAAACGCTTCACCCAGTTTGTATTTGAACCGGTCCCACTGGCTGACCTCTTTGCCATCCAAAATCGCCGCACCTACTTTGCGGGCAAGCGCCATAAACGTATGGAACAGCCACTTTTTCATGCGGCTTGCGTCTTCCATGCGGATCATAACATTGGTCAACTGCGTCTCGAACACACGTGGCGGCGCGAAATAATAGGTCGGCCCGATTTCGCGCAGATCGACATGCAAGGTATCTGCGCTTTCGGGGCAATTGGTACAGAAACCTGTCCACATCGCCTGACCCACGGAAAAAATAAAATCCCCGACCCACGCCATAGGTAAATACGCCAGAATATCGTCTGTCTGACGCAGATCGTCGAACTGCGAACTGCTCTTGGCCGTCTCGATGACGTTGCGGTTGGATAGCACGACACCCTTGGGTTTTCCGGTCGTACCGGACGTGTAAAGCATCACACCGGTGCTATCATAGTCCAGCTTGGCCTGACGCGCCTCCATCTCTTTGATGTGGGTTTGACGGGTCTTGCGGCCCCGCTCTTGCACATCAGAATATTGTGCCATCGCCGCATGGTCGTATTTTCGCAGGCCGCGCGGATCAAGGTAGATCATCTGCTCGAACTCGGGCAGCTGGTCCTGCACTTCAAAAATCTTATCGACCTGCTCCTGATCGCCCACAATCGCGAACCGGGCGCCACAATGGCTCATCACATAGGCCATCTCTTCGGCGTTGGCGTCCTGATAAAGCGGCACAGGCACCGCGCCACACATCTCGGCGGCGACCATGGCCCAATAGAGATAGGGACGGTTGCGCCCGATGATGGCAACAAAATCGCCCTCATTGATCCCCATGTCCATCAGGCCAAGCGCCAGCGCCTCTACCTCGTCGCGGGTCTGCGACCAGGTCCAGGTTTGCCATATGCCATATTCTTTTTCACGGTACGCAGGCGCGTCCGCGAATTGCTTTGCGTTGCGGTGCAAAAGCGCCGGAACGGATGCGGGTCCGTCGGCGCGGGTCAGCAGCTCAGCCAAATTGTGTCCTCCCTATGCCGACCAAAAGGTGCGGCTGGATCGCTTAAGCGCGATTCTGTCATCCACCAAGGATGTTAGGCCCCATAGGGAAGGTCAACTTATTCGTGAAGTTTTCACAAACCTTACGAATTGTAACAGCATGCAAATCAGGCTTGGCCCGCGCCCCATGCCGGTGCTAGCGGTAATAAGGGGGCATTTATGGACAGCCGTGAAAACCAGACCAAGGCGATGACGACGGCAGGCCTCAACCTGATCGCCCAAGCGCTCACCATCTATGACAGTGACCTGCGTCTGGTGGTCAGCAACATGCCGTTTCAGCAGATGTTCACTTTGCCACAATCGCTTGTCACCCCCGGCGCCCCGTTCGAGGACACCGTCCGCCATCTGGTAGAGCGCGGTGAATATGGCCCTGTCACCGACGTGGATGCCTTTGTGATTGAACGCGTCGAACAGGCCCGCGCGTTTCAACCGCATTACATGGAACGCACCCGCGCCACTGGCCAGACCATCAGCGTCGAGGGATCGCCCCTGCCCCAAGGCGGCTGGGTCACGGTCTACACCGACATCACGCGCACCAAACAACAAGAAGCGCTGCTGCGAGCCCGTTCCGACGCGCTCAGCGATCAGGTGCTATCGCATGCCGAAGAACTCTCTGCGACCAATCGCCAATTGGCCGCAATGATCACCACATTGGAAGAAACCAAACGGCAGTTGACCGAATCCGAGGCGCGCATGCGGTTGACCACCGAAATGCTGCCCGCCCACATCGCCCACCTGAATGCAGAAGGGCGCTACACCTATTCGAACCGCAGATTGTCCAGCGTTATCCATGGTCGGCCCAGCAACATCGTCGGGCTGCATATGTCAGAGGCGCTGGGGGCTTTTGCCTTTGCCCGCGTGCTGCCCGCGCTGACCCAAGCCTATGATGGCACAGCCGCGCTGATAGAATTTACCGATGTGCCAAGCGCGCGCCGCATCCGCGTGTCCTTTACCCCCGACACCCGCGGCGGGGTCTATATCCTGTCGATGGACATCACCGAAGAAACCCAAACCCGCGAAGCCCTGCAACAGACCCACAAGCGCGAATTGGCCGCCCAAGTGATCTCTGGTCTTGCGCATGATTTCTCCAACCTGTTGACGATCATCCTTGGGCTGCAATCCCGTCTGGGCCGCCTGCCCGAACTGCCCGGTGATGCCCATGGGCTGATCGAAGCTACGCTATCAGCGGCGCGGCGCGGTGGCGTCTTGCTCAGCAGTATTGCCGATATGACCTCACCCCGCGCTTTGCGCCCTGTGGCGACAGATCTTGGCCAGGTCCTTGACGATCTACAGACCTTGGCGGCGCCGACATTGCCCGCTGCTGTAACGCTCAACGTGCGCGATGATACAACGCAAGTGCAGGCGCTGGTGGACAAGGGCAAGCTGCAGGACGGGTTACTGAACCTGATCCTGAACGCCCGCGACGCCTGCGGGATGCAAGGCGAAATCACACTGACACAGCGGCTGGTCCATGACACATGGATCGAGTGGTCCGTGACGGACACCGGCCCCGGCTTTGCGGATGCGGCACTGACCCATGCGCTTGATCCGTTTTTCACCACCAAAGGGTCCGAAGGGTCCGGCCTTGGCCTGCCGATGGTCTACGACATGGCCAAATCCGCCGGCGGCACGCTGCATATCGCCAATCAACAAACCGGGGGCGCGCACGTCACCCTACGCCTGCCATTGCGCCGCGCAGTGCCCGCTACCACCGGCCTTGTTCTGTTGGTCGAGGACGAAAATGAAATCCGCGCTGCCGTGCGGGATGTCCTGATGGAACTGGGCCATTCTGTGATCGAGGCCACAAGCGCTGACGAAGCTGTGGCGCTGCTGGCTGACCTACCTGAAATCACATTGGTTCTGTCTGACATTCAGCTGGAAGGGGCTGCAACCGGCATTGACCTTGCGAGGCGCATCGGCACGGCAAAACCCCTGATCCTGATGACCTCGCTTCGCGCCGATCACCCGCTTTTTGTGCAAGCCCAAAAATGCGCACCGGTTCTCGATAAACCTGTCACGCGCGCCGATCTGGTAGCCGTGATGCAACCCTTGAAAGTGGCCGCACAATGAAACGCCCCTTGGTCACGATCCTTGACGATGAACCCGACATCCGCCGCATGCTGGCCGATGTGCTGGAGGAAGCAGGCTTTGACACGCTCAGCTTTGGCCGCGCCCGCAGTTTCGAGGCCGCTCTGGCAACCCACAGGCCCGATGTCTGTCTGGTCGATCTTAGCCTGCCTGACACAGACGGGTTGACCCTTGTGCACCGTCTGGCGCTGGAACAAGGCGCGATCGTCATTATCATTTCAGGCCGCGCACAGGTGCAGGACCGTGTCACCGGTCTTGAACTGGGCGCCGACGATTACATCATCAAACCCTTTGATCCAGCCGAGGTCGTCGCCCGTATCCGCGCCCGGTTGCGCAGCACCAAGTCAAGCCAGAACACTGGAAATACCGCCACCTTCAACGGCTGGACCGCCCATTTTGACCGCTACGTCCTGCAAGACGATGCAGGCGTTGAAACCCCCTTCAGCCATGCCGAAGGCGAAGTGCTCCGCCTGTTCCTTGATAGCCCCAAACGCTTGATCAGCCGCGCGCAAATGCAGGAAAATCTGGGCGGCGCTGCCTCCGAAAGCTTTGATCGCGCGATGGATGTACGCATTTCACGCCTGCGCACCAAACTGCGCGAAGATCCCAAAAACCCAAAATTGATCAAAACGATCTACGGCGCGGGCTACATATTCCTAGGGGACGTCGCATGGACATGATGCTGCGTCAGCATGGCCCGCACGACCCCGGACTTGCCCCCATCCTGACCCTGATCCAGACCGCCTTTGCCTATATGGACAATGTCGTTTCACCACCGTCCTCTATGCACCGTCTCGACCACGCAGCGATGCAAAACCATGCCCGAAATGATGAACTCTGGTCGATCGGCCCACCGCTTGCCGCCTGCGCCGTCTTTCAGGTCAAGGATCATGCGCTCTATATTGGTAAA
>JAFMHE010000083.1:0-1339 GCA_017854675.1 Paracoccaceae bacterium
ACCGCACGTTTGCCAGACAAATGGATCACCGGCGGCGATGCCCAACGGGCGGCGGCATTCTCTTGGCTATCTCCGTCGCCGTCGTTCTCAAGCCAGTTGCGGGCGGCAAAGCCTGCGCCTTTGGCCCGGCTGAGCGCGCGACCATCAGGGGTCATCCAGCCGACCAGTGTTCCTTGATCAGACACCAATATGTCGGGCCGTTCTGCCACTGACCACAACATGAAGGCCGCAACGACTGACACGATCCCCGCAAAGCGCAGCCTGCCTTGGATCAGGATCAACACCAGACACCCGAGGGCGATCAACGGCAAGACCCATGGCCCCGGCACCGGCACATAGCCGCGCGCGCCCTCGATTTGTGCCACAGTATCTGCAACGGTCAAAATCCAGCGCAGGCCAAGGCCCATGACCCAAAGCCCCAAAATCTCAAGCCCCACGGCGGATAGAACCAGCGCCGCGACGGCAGCAGGGATCACCAGCACCCCCATCAATGGCACGGACAGAAGGTTCGCGATCAACCCGTAATGTGCAATCGTGTTGAAATGGGCAGCCGCAAAGGGTGCCGTCGCCAGTCCCGCCACCGCCGAGGACACGAAGACCCCAAACACCGGCTTTGCCCATCGCGGCAGATAACCCGTCTCAATCCCGCGCAAGACACCAAAGACCGCAACAAGGGCCGTTGTCGCCGCAAACGACATTTGAAACCCCGGCCCCATAAGCGCCTCTGGCCGCAGGACCAGCACGATTGTCGCGGCCACCGCCACCGCCCGCAAGGACAAGGCACGCCGGCCCAGAATCAGCGCACCCAAAGCGACCGCCACCATGATGAACGCGCGTTGGGTGGCGACATTGCCCCCAGACAGTGCAAGGTATCCCGCCGCCGCGATCAGCGCGCCGACCGCTGCGATCCCCTTGGTCGGCCAATGGAGTGCTGTCCACGGATGCGCGACCAGCAGCAATCGCAA
The DNA here is from genome assembly GCA_017854675.1 of Paracoccaceae bacterium. Taxonomy (GTDB): domain Bacteria; phylum Pseudomonadota; class Alphaproteobacteria; order Rhodobacterales; family Rhodobacteraceae; genus Sulfitobacter. The sequence goes on from JAFMHE010000083.1 coordinate 966, forward strand.
CGCGGCAAAGACCACGGCGGTCAAAAGTCCCATGTGCAGACCGGAAATGGCAAGCAGATGCGCGAGGTTGCTGGCGCGCAGATCCTCCAGCGCTTTGCGGCTCATTGCGCTGCGGTCCCCTGTCGTGATGGCGGCGGCAAAACCCCCGACGTCCCCCGGCAGATGTGATTGAATGCGGGCCGATGCCGCCATGCGCAGCCGGAACACCGCTAAACCTGCGCGACCTTGATCTGCGGGCGCGGCACCCATCAGCGGTGTGCGGCTATAGCCGACAGCACCCAGCCGCGCAAACCACGCGTGGCGCTGGAAATCAAAGCCCCCCGGCTCAACCGGACCTGAGGGGGGCGACAGATGTGCGGTTGTCATCACACGCA
>JAFMHE010000083.1:1593-14240 GCA_017854675.1 Paracoccaceae bacterium
GCCATCGCAAGCGGCGATACCTCTTCTGGCAACGCCCGCCAAATCGCAAGCAGCGTAAGGATGCCAAAGACAATACCACCATAGTGCAGCGCATTCGGTTCAACCTTGAGACCAAAGAACGCCCCGATCCCCACAGCAAGGCACACCGGCACCCAGCACAGGAGTTGCCCGCGCTGCGCACGCGAAACCGCGCCCGTCTGGTCGATGATCACGCGCAGCGCCGCACCCATGCTTGCCCCCGTTCCCCGCACTGGATAAACAGGCGCAAACCGTAGAACGCGTATGGTTAGCAAATGGTAAACGCCGCCAGCCAACCCCATCGCGCCTGCCCTGATCTGATCCAGAAAGTGACCTTTATGACCGCCCCCGTTGTTACCCGTTTTGCCCCCTCGCCCACCGGTTTTCTGCACATCGGTGGTGCGCGCACGGCGTTGTTCAACTGGCTTTATGCGCGGGGCCGTGGGGGTAAATTCTTGTTGCGGATTGAGGATACCGACCGTGCGCGATCCACGCCCGAGGCGACCCAAGCGATCCTGGAAGGCATGGCGTGGCTGGGGCTGGACCATGACGGCGAGATCGTCAGCCAGTTTGACAATGCCCCGCGTCACGCGGAAGTTGCACGTGAGCTGTTGGCGCAGGGCAAGGCGTATAAGTGCTTTGCCACCCAAGAAGAAATCAACTCCTTTCGCGATGCGGCCAAGGCCGAGGGGAAAAGCACGCTTTATCATTCACCGTGGCGCGATGCCGATGCCACCACGCATCCTGACGCGCCTTATGTGATCCGCATCAAGGCCCCACAGGAGGGAAACACCGTCATCCGCGACCGCGTTCAGGGCGATGTGACAATCGCCAATGCGCAGTTGGATGACATGGTTTTGTTACGTTCGGATGGCACGCCGGTTTATATGTTGGCAGTCGTTGTGGATGATCATGATATGGGCGTAACGCATGTGGTGCGCGGGGATGACCACCTGAACAATGCCGCGCGCCAGATGATGATCTATGACGCGATGGGCTGGGATGTGCCCGTTTGGGCGCATATCCCGCTGATCCACGGCTCTGACGGCAAAAAGCTGTCGAAACGTCACGGCGCATTGGGCGCGCAGGAATATCAGGTCATGGGCTATCCCGCCGCTGGTATGCGCAATTATCTGGCGCGGCTGGGGTGGAGCCATGGGGATGATGAATTTTTCAGCGATGCGCAGGCAAAGGAATGGTTTGATCTGGACGGTATCCGCAAGAGCCCGGCGCAGTTTGATCTGAAGAAACTGGAAAACATCTGTGGGCAGCACATTGCAGTCGCAGATGACGCTGCGTTGCGGCAAGAATGCGAGGCATATTTGGCAGCAGCACAGCAACCGCCCCTGAATCCTGCACAAAGTGAGGGATTGGAAAGGGCGATGTATTGCCTCAAGGAACGTGCCAAAACTTTGCCGGAACTCCTTGAAAAGGGGCACTTTATCCTGACATCCCGCCCACTTGAGATCGAAGAGAAGGTTGCCAAGAACCTGGATTCGGTATCCCGTGGTATGCTGGGAGAATTGACGCCGCAGTTGCAGAATGCTAGCTGGGACAAAGAAACGCTGGAGGAAGTACTGAATGGCTTTGCGGCTGCGCATGACACCAAATTCGGCAAACTTGCAGGACCGCTTCGCGCGGCACTTGCGGGACGCGCGGTAACGCCATCTGTATTTGACATGATGCTGGTGCTGGGGCGTGATGAAACGGTTGCACGGCTGACCGATGCTGCTGCCTGAGAGGGGTTAACGCCTTCTCAACGCGGGTTGCGATACGAACAACGGTGTGGCCCCCCTGCGGGCCGCCCCCATAACAGGCAGAACGCCTGAATACCAACATGACGAGAGGGACCGTATGACCGAGAGTAAAAAACCCGCCACGCTGACAATCGACGGCAAAAACTATGACCTGCCAATCCTCTCGCCCACCGCCGGGCCGGACGTTTTGGATATTCGCAAGCTCTATGGTCAGGCGAATGTGTTCACCTATGACCCCGGCTTTACCTCGACGGCCGCCTGCGACAGCACGATCACCTTTATTGATGGCGAAGAGGGTATCTTGTTGCACCGCGGCTATCCGATTGATCAGCTTGCAGGCAAATCCCACTACCTTGAGGTGTGTTATATCCTGCTCTATGGCGATCTTCCCTCCCCTGCAAAGTTGGAAGAATTCGAAAGCCTTGTGACCCATCACACCATGCTGCACGAGCAGATGATGAACTTTTTCCGTGGGTTCCGCCGCGACGCGCATCCGATGGCAATCATGACGGGCGTGGTTGGCGCGATGTCCGCGTTCTATCATGACAGCACCGACATCAACGACGCGCACCAGCGCGAGGTCGCGACGATCCGTTTGATCGCCAAGATGCCGACGATTGCCGCGATGGCGTACAAATACACCATCGGTCAGCCGTTTGAATATCCACGCAACGATCTGGATTACGCCTCTAACTTCTTGCGCATGTGCTTTGCGGTGCCTGCCGAGGAATACGTGGTTAACCCGATTCTAAGCCGTGCGATGGACCGGATTTTCACCCTGCATGCGGACCACGAGCAGAACGCATCGACGTCGACCGTGCGTTTGGCGTCGTCATCGGGTGCGAACCCGTTTGCCTGTATTGCGGCGGGTATTGCGTGTCTTTGGGGCCCTGCGCATGGCGGTGCGAACCAAGCCTGTCTTGAGATGCTCAAAGAGATCGGGACACCGGACCGAATCCCTGAATTCATCGCCCGCGCCAAGGACAAGAACGATCCGTTCCGCCTGATGGGTTTTGGCCACCGCGTCTACAAGAACTTTGATCCGCGCGCGACAGTCCTGAAAGAGAGCGCCGACGAGGTTCTGTCCCTGCTTGGCGTTGAAAACAACCCGATCCTGCAGGTCGCAAAGGAGCTTGAAAAAGCAGCCCTTGAAGATCCGTATTTTGCAGAAAAGAAGCTGTTCCCGAATGTGGATTTCTATTCCGGCATCATTCTGGAAGCGATGGGGTTCCCGACATCCATGTTCACGCCGATCTTTGCGCTAAGCCGCACTGTGGGCTGGATTTCACAATGGAAAGAAATGATCGCCGATCCGCAGAACAAGATTGGCCGTCCACGGCAGCTGTACCTTGGTGAAACACAACGCGACTATGTGGATATCGAAAACCGCTAATCGCCTAATTCCCGAAACGACGTTGACGCCCCGGCAAGTCCGGGGCGTTTTGCGTTTCTATACAGGAGCGAATCGTAAATTCAATCAGGGCGGGAAGCCGCTGATTGCCCGATTCGGTTCAGTATGTTAGATTCACAGCCGACTCCACAGGCGGTCAGGACCTGCAAGAATACCGCAAAATGACCATAACTGTTTCGCCCCCAAATTCTGATATCGAAACAGGAATGGCAGAAACAAGGCATAATTATGTCATTGTTTCGGGGCCGCAGACAATGCTTGCAGGCCGCTTGACCGCCTTCGTATTGCGCAGGTAACGTCTTTGTAATCGCAGGAGAGGACCACACATGTTGATCGAATTGAGCACCGCAATCGGAGCATTTTTAATGGGTTCATTGTATTTGGCAGTGTACTCTTTGCACCTGACCCCTGCTCGTTCATGCGGGTCCGCTCGGAAATGAGTTCCGATTTGCTGCACAATCAACTGCGCTGGGATTGCGCAACGGGCATGTATGACCGACAGAAGGAACCTCAGGGGGTTCTGGTCCCCAACACGGCGTTCACGTCCGAAAAGGTCGCTGTTGTTTACAACCGGGGCGATACACCGCCCCGGATTACCGTGACTGCCATTTCCGATGATGTGCAGACCGTGTTGGCGGACGGGATCGCTGTTGCCGTTGTGGCGCGCGCCTGCGGGCCGCTGATCTCACCCGAAGACGTCTTGTTGGTAGAGCGGCACATCTAGGCACCGCTCTTTTGTGATTTGCCGGTTTAGCGGCCTTCAAAAGAGGCTGTGCGTTTTTCGGTGAAGGCCAGAACACCTTCTTTGAAATCGCGGGATTTGCCGCAAATCCCTTGCTCCTGCGCCTCAAGGGTCAGTTGCTCCTCAAAGCTGTTTTCCCATGTTGCGCGCACCACCCGCTTGGCTGATGCATAGGCCGCCGTTGGTCCAGACGCCAAATGCGCCGCCTTGGCGCGCCAATGTGCGTCGAATTCAGCATCTGGCACTGCCTCCCAGATCATGCCCCAATCATCGGCTTGTCGCGCACTGATCTTGTCGGCAAACAGGGCCGCGCCCATCGCCTTGGCCATACCCATTTGGCGCGGCAGCGTGTAGGTGCCACCCGCGTCCGGGATTAGGCCAATGCGGGTAAATGCCTGCATGAAATAGGCGGATTCCGTTGCAAAAACCACATCAGCGGCCAGCGCAAGGTTCGCGCCGGCCCCCGCCGCAGGACCATTGACCGCGGCGATGGTCGGCACCGGACAGTTCACTATCGCGCGCAGCATCGGCGCATATTCATCGCGCAAGGTGCGCTCCATATCGACATTCCCAGCCGTGGCGCGGTCACCCAGATCCTGACCCGAACAGAATGCACGGCCCGCCCCTGTCAGCACAACAACACGGGCTTCCTTGCCGCCTTGGGTGGCCGCATGGGCAACCTCGGCCCGCATCTGGGTGGTCAGCGCGTTCATCTTTTCTGCGCGGTTCAGGGTGATGACAGCGATGTCGTCCGCCACTTCGTAGGTGATCGTTTGATATTCCATGCGCGTACATCCTTTTGTCTAGCGTTGGGACAGTGATACCAAAGCCACCCCAATGGACCAGCGAAACTTTACGTCACGGCCCCGACACTAGCGGCCCAGGATGTCATCCAGCCGCGCCTGTTCCTCGACGCTCAGCGGGTCTTCGGTCGGGCTGGTCGCTTTGGACCGGCTGCGCGCATAGCCAAAACCGATACCGCCCGCCAGCAACAACATCAGCGGCCCTGCCCCCCACAGCAGCCAATTCGCGCCGCGCATATCAGGGTTCAGCAGGACAAATTCGCCATAGCGGGCCACGATGAAATCGACCGCTTGGGCGTCACTGTCGCCCGCGACCAGCCGTTCGCGCAACAAGATGCGCAGATCACGCGCAAGGCTGGCATCGCTTTCGTCGATGCTCTCGTTGCGGCAGACCAGACAGCGCAATCCCTTGGACAGATCGCGCGCCCGCTCTTCCAGCGCCGGATCGTCCAACACCTCATCAGGTTGAACAGCCATCAGCGGGGTTGCGAGCAACATCAGGACCAAGGCAAGCCGCTTCATTCTGCAGGCACCGGTTGTGGTGTTTTGCGGGCCCCCGCAGCGACGCGGAAACGTCTGTCAGTCAAGCTCAGCAATCCCCCCAACGCCATCAGCGCAGAGCCGATCCAGATCCAGTTCGTCAGCGGTTTGATATAGGTCCGGATGGTCCAGCCGCCGTTGTTCTGCTGATCACCGATCACCACGTAAACGTCGCGGATCAGGTTATAATCAATTCCCGCCTCTGTCGTTGGCATCTGCGCGACCGGGTAGAACCGTTTTTCCGGGCTCAGGTTGGCCACGAATTTCCCGTCTTGGGCCAGCGTGAGCGACCCCATCGTGGACAGGTAGTTGGGTCCACGGATTTCTTCGACGTTGTTCAGGGTCAGCGTGTAATGGCCGACGTCCCATGACTGGTTGATCTGTGCCACGCGGATATCGTCCTGCGTCCAGGCGGTCAGACCGGCGATGCCCGCCATGGTCACACCCAGACCGGCATGAGCTGTCGCCTTGCCCCAATCCGCGCGGGGCAAGCGCATCAGCCGGCCCAGACGGTCAGGCCCCCGGCCCGTGCGCTGAACCAATTCAACGATGACCCCCATGATGATCCACGCCCCAAGGAACAAGCCCACAGGCCCAATCATGCTGCGTCCGGTTTGAATTGCGAACGTCAGACCACCCACCGCGATGGCAAGCACAAAGACATAGCGCAGGGGATAGACAGCTTTCCACAACGAGGCGCGTTTCCACGGCATCACACTGCCGATGGGCATGAACAGCCCCAGCAGAATCATAAAGGGCGTAAAGGCCGCGTTAAAGAAAGGCGGTCCCACGCTAAGCTTGCGGTCAAAGAACATCTCGGCCACCAGCGGCCACATCGTCCCGACAAACACCACGAAACAAGCCACCGCAAGCAGCAGGTTATTGACCAACAGCGCGCTTTCGCGGCTGACAACGCCAAACACGCCTTTGGCTTCCATCACGCCCGCACGCAAGGTGAACAGGATCAGCGCGCCGCCCATAAAGAACCCGAGGATGATCAGGATGAAAACCCCGCGTTCGGGATCATTGGCAAAGGCATGTACCGAGGTCAGCAAGCCTGAGCGGACAATGAATGTGCCGATCAACGAAAAGCCGAATGCAAGGATTGCCAAGAGGATCGTCCAGCTTTTCAGGCTCTCGCGTTTTTCAACAACGATGGCAGAATGCAATAATGCTGCGGCCAGAAGCCATGGCATGAAAGACGCGTTTTCAACCGGGTCCCAGAACCAGAAACCGCCCCAGCCCAATTCGTAATAGGCCCACCAAGAGCCAAGCGCGATGCCGATGGTCAAAAACACCCATGCGGCCAGCGTCCAAGGGCGCACCCAACGGCCCCATGCCGCATCCACACGGCCCTCGATCAGCGCGGCCACGGCAAAGCTGAACGCCATGCTCAGGCCCACATAACCCAGATACAAAAACGGCGGGTGAAACGCCAAACCGGGATCTTGCAACAGCGGGTTCAGGTCTTGGCCATCAAAGGGCGGCGTAGCCAAGCGGGTGAAGGGGTTCGAGGTAAAAATAATGAAGGCGAAAAACGCGATCGCGATTGCGGATTGCACCGACAAAACCCGCGCCCGCAATGTTGGGGGTAAATTGCCACCAAACCACGCAGCCATCGCGCCAAACAGGGTCACGATCAGGACCCATAGCAGCATGGACCCCTCGTGGTTGCCCCACGTGCCGCTGATCTTATACAGCATCGGCTTGGCCGAATGGCTGTTGGCCACAACCAGCGACAGCGAAAAGTCGGACACCACAAACGCATACATCAGCGCGCCAAACGCGAGCGCGGTCAGCGCAAATTGCGCGCCCGCTGCCGGTTCAGCAACGGCCATCCATGCGGGCCATCGCTTGTAGGCGCCAATCAACGGCACAAAAGTTTGCACGATCGCTACGCCAAAAGCGAGGATGAGCGCGAAATGTCCAATTTCTGTAATCATGGGGCTAGTATAGAGCGCGCGAACGCGCCCTGCCATCTCAAATCACCGTGATCCGGTGAGCAAAGCGTCGCAGCTAGGACGCCAGCTTGCGCCAATCCTCAAGGGCTGCGTTGTCGCCGGGCCGGACGCTGGCCAAGGTCAGCGTGGCATCCCCCTCGGTGTCTGCCACCTTGACGCTATCGGCGCGCAGCGCGCGGATCGTTTTGATGTTCTCCAGAACTTGGGGCACATGCGCCATCGTTCCGACAATCTCGCGCTGGAAATCTTGCGCTTTGACCTGATGGCGGGCCCCGAAATAGAACGAGACGATAACCCCGAGCAACCACCACAGCGGCTCTGGCACCAATGCGATGCCCTGCATCCGTTCAGAAAACCATAGCGGGTTGATCATGGCAGAAATGAACAAGCCAAGGGTGCCAAGGGCTAGCGCCGGGCGCGGCAGGCGGTTCAACCCGTCCATGAACCGGTCAAACCAGCCACGCCGCGCAACGGAATATTCCGCGCCGTATTGCGTCATGGCCTGACGCTGCACCTCGGCGCTGCGCGCAGCACCGGTTTCTGCATTCTCGCGAAATATCTCAACCGTGTCGCGCACCACATTGCGTTCGCCGCCAAAGACGATGCCGAAAACCCGTTCAATCAACCCCATGATGCGACCCTTTCGTTGAATGCCGTCTGGCTCAGGTGGTATTTGGGCGACATGAATTCTTCTGCACGTTTGATCCAGCCGCCTTTGCCCCCCTTGCGGGTTCGGGCGTATTTGCGGCTGGCTGCACGGCGATCCGCCAGACTGAAATAATAGTTGCGCCGCGCGATTGCGTAGGCGTCAACCAGATGTCCGGGTGCTTGGGCAAAGGCGGCGGTGGTTGCCGCGATGCTTTGCGGGCCAAGCACGCCATCGACGCTCACACTGTGCCCCATATCCCGCAGCAATTGCTGCAACAAGCGCACCGCATTGCTGCCCGCATTGACGTACATGTCGAACACGCTGGCCTGCAATGGTTCCGGCAAGTCGTCCAGACCGGGACGTTCAAAATAATGGCGGATGAAAATCTGGACCGCTTGTCCTTGGGTCAATTTGCGCACATCACGCGCGTCAACTTGGCCGTCTCCGGTCAGATCAAGGCCAAGTCTGCGCATGGTATGGATGGTGACGCCAAAATTGGTCGCGCCACCGGGGTCATCGGGGTCATTCACATACCCCCCCTCGCGCGCCACTATAGCTGTCGCAATTTCTCTAACGCTTTGCATATCTCCCGCTCCCTCACCTGAAAAGATGAAGGCAGAGTGCGGTGTCAGACGTTAATCAAAGCGCCGACTTCCGAGCGTTGCTTAGCTTTCTGGCTCCACATAGACGCCTTGCGCCTTGAGCGCGTCAATCACTTCGGACGGCATGTAGGTTTCATCGTGTTTGGCAAGGATTTCAGTCGCTTGAAACACCCCATTGACGTAAGATCCCGTGCCGACCATGCCCTGATCCTCTTCGAAAAGGTCAGGCAGCACACCCCGGAAAGTCACAGGCACAGATGCTCCACCATCAGTCACACTGAAACTGACTGTTTCGCTCTCTCCACGCACCAAAGTGCCCACCTCAACCAGGCCGCCAATGCGGAAAACTTCCGTGGCTGGAGGCGGCGATGCGATGACCTGAGACGGCGCACGGAAAAAGTTGATGCCATCGCGCATCGCGTAGCCAATCAGCGCCGTTGACGCGATCAACGCCACGACAGCCACTGCAATAACTTGGATACGTCGCTGTTTTTTCAGGCTTTTCATCTGGTTCTCTTGGCCACTTCAGAAATCAGGGGAACAGTGGGGCCATCATCAGCCCCTCCGTCTCATCTATATTTAACATCAGGTTTGCATTCTGCAATGCCTGTCCACTTGACCCTTTTGTGAGGTTATCAAGCGCTGCCGTCACAATGGTGCGGCCTTTGATCCGGTCGCCAGTCACCCCGATGTGACAGAAATTCGACCCGCGAATATGCCGCGTGCTGGGTGTTTCACCCATCGGCAGCACCACAATAAATGGCTCTGAGGCATAGGCAGTTTGCAACGCATGATGAATGGCTTGCGCGTCACCCTTCACGTAGCACGTGGCAAGGATGCCGCGGTTTGCGGGTATCAGATGCGGGGTGAATTGCACGGTTACCGGACGCCCCGCCAGCGCGGAAAACTCCTGATCGAACTCACCCAGATGGCGATGTGTGCCGCCAACTGCATAAGCATGATAACCTTCGGACAATTCGGCATGCAGCAGGTTTTCCTTAAGCGCACGCCCTGCCCCCGATACGGCGCATTTAAGATCCAGAATGATATCATCCAGATCAATCAACCCCCCGGCAATCAAGGGCCGCAAGGCAAACTGCCCTGTCGCCGCGTTACAGCCTGTTCCTGCAACCAACCGCGCCGCTGCAATCTCATCGCGGTAAAATTCGGTCAGCCCGTAGACGGCCTCGGCTTGCTGGGCGAGTGCGGCATGCGGATTGCCGTACCATTTTTCGTAGGCCGCCGGATCGCGCAGCCTGAAATCAGCCGACAGATCAACGACTTTCAGATCGCTGGGTAGCTTTGAAATCACCTCTTGCGAGGTTTTATGCGGCAAGGCGCAAAAACACAGGTCGATCTGCGAAAAGTCGATCTCGTCTGCCGCAACAAGTGCGGGCAGGTCCAGATGGCGCAGATGCGGAAATACCGATGCCATTGTTTGACCAGCTTTGGAATTACCACCCAAAGCGTTGATTTTCATGGATGAATGGCCTGCGATCAGCCGGATAAGTTCGGCGCCAGTATAACCCGACGCGCCCAGAATTGCGATATTGTACATCAGAAAGTTCCCTTGATTTGGGATGATATTAAACGTGTGTTCAGGCAGCAGAAAAGGTGATCTGTCGTCGCAAAAACTGCGTGGCACGGGTGCTGACCCGGGCGGGATCACCCGTGGTCAACAGGGCCGCAGCACCTGCGCCCATCATCTTTGGATGTCGCTCAAGATAATCTGCCAAACTCTCCGCAACGAGGTCCGCTTGGGAATACAGCGTGACATCAGGGCCCAAAGCCTCCTGAAAGACATCCTTCATCAGCGGATAATGTGTGCAGCCCAGAATACCCGCCTGCGGATGCGGCATTTTGCGTTTCAGGGCATCGACATGGCTTCGCACCATCGCCTCGGCCAGGATCATATCACCGTCTTCGATGGCATCGACCACACCGCCGCAGGCTTGCGCCTCAACATCCACGCCAATGGCGCGAAACGCCAATTCGCGCTGAAAGGCGCGGCTTGCCACGGTTGCAGGTGTCGCAAACAGCGCCACATGTTTTACAGCGACCTCTCGGGGTGGCGAATTGTCGCCCCATTCCCGTTCGGTCATCGCCTCGATCAGCGGCACAAAGACGCCCAAAACCCGTTTGTCTGTCGGCACCCATGATTCCTGCATACGCCGCAGTGCCGCCGCAGAGGCCGTGTTGCACGCAAGGATCACCAGATCACACCCTGCATCAAACAAGCGCTGCGTGGCCGCCACCGTCAGATCATAAATATCATCCGCCGTGCGCACGCCATATGGCGCATTCGCGCTGTCGGCCAGATAGACGAAATCAACATCTGGCAGGCGCGCTTGCACCGCTTCCAGAATGGTTAAGCCACCCAAACCACTGTCAAAAATACCGACTGCCATGACGTGATGCCCCTTCAGGCGCGATGATGTTGTTCAAACTCGAAACCCAGAGCGCTGCTGCACAGCGGCTCTGGCGACAACTCATAAGTCGCTTTGCGCAGGAAATCCATCATGCCTTTTGCATCACCCGCCATTGGGTCCAAAACATCACGGCCAATCGGTGCGCCAATGGCCACGCGCACCGGCGTATCAACACGTTTGCGAAACTCTTTGATCAACAACCCCATGCGCAAAGTGGCATGCAGGTGGCTGGCGATCTGGAACAGGCGGCTGGTGTGGCCTTCAAAATAGATCGGCACGATCTGGGCTTGCGATTTGGCGATCATCCGCGCCGTAAAGCATCGCCAAACCGGGTCCATCGGCGGTGAAAAAGGCCGCGCGCCTGTGCTGACCGTTCCGCCCGGAAAAACGCCAATCGCCCCGCCCGCCTGCAACGACGCCAGCGCGGTTTTGCGCGTGGCTATATTGAGGGCAAGTGCCGCCTTGTCCGCGGCAAAGCTGATCGGCAACAAATACTGGTTCAGATCGGGTGCGCGGTTGAACACAGAATGCGCCAAAATCCTGAAATCACTGCGCGTTTGGGCCATGATATGCCCCAACATCAATCCATCCAGAATGCCGTAGGGATGGTTGGCGATGAAAATCACCGGGCCGGTGCGCGGGATCAAATCCAGATCGCCGCGCATCACGTCAAGGCTCAGACCGTAGCGCGCGACCATCACCTCGAAAAAATTGGTGTCCGGCCCGACATCATGCTCGTACCCCCGCGCGCGTTTGATCAGTGACACCCGACCGGTGGTGTTTTCCATCAGACGGATCAATGCCTTGCCCGGCATGCTCCGTGCCGCATGGGCGTAAGACAGGTCGCGCACGGACAAGGTCGGGTGCTGTGACATCAGCCGCTCCGTTTGAAATCAGGCTGGCCGTTTCCTACGCCCAGCCCGCAACAGTTTTGTGACAGCCTATTCCGCTGCTTTGGCCAGCGACGGACCGCCCGTGCGAATGACACTCAACAGTTCTTCGCGGCGCTTTGCGGCTTTTGCCTCATTGGCATGTTTCACCGGACCAAAGCCCCTGATCTGCTTTGGCAGTTCGGCCAGCGCCACGATGGCATCGTGCGTCTGATCGGTCAGCTTTGGCAGCACATCGCGCATGTCGGCCTCGTACTGCTTGATCAATGCGCGCTCCATCTTGCGCTCGGCGGTATAGCCAAACGGATCGAACGGCGTACCACGCAGCCCTTTGAATTTTGCCATCAGACGCAAGGGGCGCTCCAGCCACGGACCGAACTCCCGCTTCATCGGGCGCCCATCCGGTCCCTGCTTGGAGAGCATCGGGGGGGCAAGGTGAAAGGTCATTTTCAGATCGCCCTCAAATTCCGCTTCCGCCTTGGCACGGCTCTTGAGCAAGAGACGCGCCACCTCGTATTCGTCCTTGTAGGCCAACAGCTTATGATAACCGTCCGCCGCCGCTGCTTTGACTGCGGTATCCGCAATCCCGTCCAGCAGCTTGGCATAACGTTTCGCCAACCGCTTGCCCTGATAGGCTGTCAGATGCGCCATACGGAACGCGATTCTATCATCAAGCGTCTTTGGCAAGCTCACCACATTCGGTTGCAAAACTTTTGCGGCATCCACCGGATACAGTGCCGCCCAGCGCCCGATCTCGAACGCGCGCAAGTTGTTATCGACTGCCGCACCGTTCAGGCGGATCGCTTCTTGCAGGCTTTCCAGCGACAGCGGCAGCAACCCGCGCT
>JAFMHE010000084.1 GCA_017854675.1 Paracoccaceae bacterium
GGCCTGCCCTTTCCACTGATCATCCTTGCGGCTGGTCTGTGGGGGATGGCGACACCGCACAGCGCTGCACCACAGGTTGATGCGCCACCGACGCGGGAAACCTCTGCCTTACGCACAATCGCTGTTTGGGGAATCCTTTGGGCCACGCCACTGCTGATTTTATGGGCACTTGGCCAAGGTTTTCTTTTACAACTTGGTCTGTTTTTCTTAAAGCTCGCGATTGTGACGTTTGGCGGAGCTTATGCGGTGCTGGCCTATATGACGCAAACGGTGGTGCAGGACTATGGCTGGATCACCACCGATCAGATGATTGACGCGCTTGGACTGGCCGAAACAACGCCCGGACCTTTGATACTGGTGACGGAATTCGTAGCACTGCTGGCGGGGTTCGCCCAAGCTGGCCTGATAGGGGCGATTGCCGCCGGGCTGCTCGCGCTATGGGTAACGTTTACCCCCTGTTTTCTGTGGATTTTTCTCGCTGGACCTTATCTTGAGCGTATTTCAGCGCAGCCGCGTCTTGCAGGGGGGTTGCAGGCGATCACGGCTGCTGTGGTCGGTGTCATTGCCAACCTGTCCATCTGGTTTGCCCTGCACGTCCTCTTTGATGTGGTTGAAAACGGCTCCCTTTTGGCCCTGCCACTGCCGGACTGGACCAGTTTCAACGCAACTGCGGCTGTCCTGACACTGACCGCAGCATTTCTGATGTTGCGCCTGAAATGGGGCTTTGTGCCGACGATGCTGGCACTTGCAGGGGCCGGGATGGCAGGTAGCCTGATTTAGGAACGCGGCGAAACCGAAAGCCCTTTCGCTCAAGGGCAAATCAGCTATGGTGAGGATCAAGACTTGACGCCACGGGGGACGCCATGGGCCGTGATATTGACTATGGTAATCTGATGCATGACGCCATGCGGGGTTTGATCCGCAAGGTGCTCTTGGATGTCGCCGACCGGGGATTGCCCGGCAACCACCACTTTTTCATCACCTTTGATACGGCGCACCCCGATGCGGAATTGGCCGACTGGCTGTCAGACCGCTACCCCGGCGAAATGACCGTTGTGATGCAGCATTGGTATGACAAACTGGACGTGACCGAGGATGGCTTTTCAGTGACGCTGAACTTTGGCGATGCGCCAGAGCCCCTATACATCCCCTATGACGCGATCCGGACCTTTGTGGATCCATCCGTCGAATTCGGCCTGCGGTTTGAACAACAAGACATGACCGCAGACGATGAAAAAGACGAGGCGACACCAGAAACAAAGCTGGCCAAAGCCAAGGAATCGCAAGACGAGGATGCGCCTGCCAAGGCCGCTGATATCGTTTCTCTGGACGCTTTCCGCAAATAACGCGACACGGCCCGCGATTTGTTGCATGCAGCCGAACGGGGCGCTAAACCCTGCCTAAATCTCGTTTGACAGCAGGAGCCGCAAGATGGCCGATACACGCACCGAAACCGACAGCTTTGGCCCTCTTGAGGTCCCCGCAGACAAGTATTGGGGCGCGCAAACCCAACGCTCCATCATGAACTTTCCCATCGGGTGGGAACGCCAGCCTGTCGCGATCATCCGCGCGCTGGGTGTAGTCAAAATGGCCTGCGCCGAAGTGAACGTAGGATTTGGCGATCTTGACGCAGGGCTGGCCCCCGCAATCCAGCAAGCCGCCCAAGAGGTGATCGACGGCAAGTTCGATGACAACTTTCCGCTGGTCGTTTGGCAGACCGGGTCTGGCACTCAGTCCAACATGAATGCGAACGAGGTCATCTCGAACCGCGCGATTGAGATTTTGGGCGGCACATTGGCCACCAAAACACCTGTGCACCCCAACGATCATTGCAACATGGGTCAGTCGTCCAACGATACTTTCCCAACGGCCATGCATGTCGCCATCGGCATGATGGCGCGTGACACGCTGTTGCCGGGTCTGCGCAAATTGCACAAAGCCTTGGCTGCGAAGTCCGAAGAGTTCAAAGACATCATCAAGATCGGCCGCACCCATACCCAAGACGCAACACCACTGACACTGGGTCAGGAATTCGGCGGCTATGCGCATCAGATGGCCAAAGGCATCGAACGCGTCGAGGCATGTTTGCCCGACATCTACGAATTGGCCCAGGGCGGCACGGCGGTCGGCACGGGCCTGAACACGCGCAAAGGTTTCGCTGAAAAGGTCGCGGCTGAGATCGCATCCATCACCGGCCTGCCCTTTGTCACTGCACCCAACAAGTTTGAGGCATTGGCCGCACATGACGCGATGGTTATGTTCTCGGGTGCGCTGAAAACTGTGGCGGCATCAATGTTCAAGATCGCCAACGACATGCGGCTTTTGGGCTCCGGCCCTCGCTCCGGTCTGGGTGAGTTGATCCTGCCAGAGAATGAGCCGGGCAGCTCCATCATGCCGGGCAAGGTGAATCCGACGCAGGCCGAAGCGCTGACCATGGTCTGTGCGCATGTCATGGGCAATGACGCCGCCGTCGGCTTCGCCGGATCGCAGGGCCATTTTGAGCTGAACGTCTACAACCCAATGATGAGCTATAACGTCTTGCAATCCATGCAGCTTTTGGGCGACGCGGCAGGAAGCTTTACCGACAACATGGTTGTGGGCACCCAAGCCAACAAACCGCGCATCGAAAAGCTGATGCAGGAAAGCCTGATGCTGGTCACGGCACTTGCCCCCACCATCGGCTATGACAACGCAACCAAGGTCGCAAAGACCGCACATAAAAACGGCACAACCCTCAAGGAAGAGGCGATTGCCCTCGGCTTTGTCGATGCTGAGACCTTTGACCGCGTGGTGCGGCCCGAGGATATGATCGGCCCCAAATAGGAGGCTCAGATGAGCGCCCCCATCAACCTCAACAAAGTTAAAAAAGAACGAAACCGCGCGTCCCGCAAGGCCCGCGCGGATGAGAATGCGGTCGGTTTCGGCCAGACCAAAGCGCAAAAAGAAGCGTTGAAAGCGCGTGCACAGCAGATCGCGCGCAATCTTGAGGGCCACAAGCGCGAGACATGAGCGGCCGGCCTGTCAAGCATTCCGTCACTCTTCGGGGACACCGCACGTCGGTGTCCCTGGAGGACGCATTCTGGCATGAGTTCCGCAGCATTGCCGCCCAAAAAGACGTTCCGCTGAACGCACTGGTCGCGGAAATTGACGCGGCACGTGGCATGGACATCGGTCTGGCCTCCGCTATCCGGCTCTATGTGCTACAATCGTTAAAGGATCGTCTGCCATAGGTGCAATAAACCGGTGGTATGAGTACCCAACCTTCCCCCTTGTCGCCAAGCCACTGGACGCGTGATCTGTTTAGTTCGCGCGCAGTCTGTTCAGGTGGCGTGATCCGGCGTAAATCCAGAGATATGTGGGCCGCGCGGCGTTCAAGAACGAACTCAAACGCCGCGGCTTTCATGCCATCGAAAACCCGAGGCAGATGGTGATTTTCTGCGATCAGGAACCGATCTTTGTGGTGCTGTAGCCGTTTTCTTTGAAAGAATACGGTCCGGAAACTTTCACAGTTTCCGGCGCATCAGGCCACAGACGCCTCATAAATCTTGTTGATATTCGTCCCCAGCGCCTTGTTGAATTCCGCGTCAGTCATCGACACGTTCAACCCTTCGGTCAGTGCACGGGAAAAGCTGGCGATCATCTTGTGGTTCTGGCTAAGCCGCGCGCAAGCCTCATCGGTGGAATAGCCCCCCGACAGCGCCACGACCTGCAACACATTCGCATGATCCGCGAGGGCGTCATAAATGCCTGCGTGCTCTGGAATGGTCAGTTTCAGCATGATCAACTGATCGGCGTTCAGGGTATTCGTATACTTCATCAGCGCTTCGGCCAACATCGCTTCGGCTTCAGCTTTGGACTTTGAATGGATGTTCACTTCGGGCTCGATGATCGGCACCAATCCGGCGGCGCAGACGGCGCGCGCGACCTCGAATTGCTGCGCCACGACCGCCTCGATCCCGTTTGCGTTCGCCTCGTGGATCACCGAACGCTCTTTCGTGCCAAAAATTCCCGCTGCTGCTGCCCGCGTCAAAAGCGCGTCCAGTTCTGGCATAGGCTTCAGCAATTGGACGTCCTGCGCTGTCTCTTCCAGACCCTTGTCGATCTTGAGGAACGGCACGACGTGGCGGTCTTCCCAGAGCACCTGCGCGACCGGCTTGCCATTGATCGTGGCGTCCATCGTGCGCTCGAACAGGATTGCGCCGATAACCTTTTCAGATGTGAAATCATCCGCCAGAATAATCCGGGCACGCATATCGTGCATGGCCTGAAACATCGCCGCATCGCCGTCGTAATCCTCAGGCATAACACCATAAAGGCTAAGCGCCTTGGGCGTAGAGCCACCCGACTGATCGAGGGCCGCGATAAAGCCTTTTCCGGTTTCCATCTGAGCTTTCTGTGCGGCGTTGAGTGGCATATGCGATCCCATGTCTTTGAAATTGATTCCGTTTGTTGGGGTTTTACGTGAAACGGCGGCGCTATGATAGCGGCTAGCGCCGCTCAAGCCGCAACCAGATGCCTTTATCCGACCGCACCGTCAGATGGGCAACAGGAACGGGCACCCTGCCCGCTACCGGCAGCACCCGAAAATCGCGCAATATGCGCGACAGGATCAGCGGCCCTTCGACCATCGCGAACCCTGCGCCCGGACAGACCCTTGGCCCCGCGCTAAAGGGAATATACGCCTCGCGCTGGCATTTCTGACCGTTATCGGTTTGCCAGCGGGTCGGGTCAAACCCGTCCGGATTGTCCCAAAGCCGCGTGTGCCGGTGCAGATGCCACGGGCTGAGCACCAGTTGCGCGCCCTGCTTGACATCACGGTCGCGAAACCGTTCGGGGCATTGCGCCTCGCGGACCATCATCGGAACCGGTGGATAAAGCCGCAACGCCTCGCGGAACACATCGCGGCTCAAGCGCAGCTTGGACATCACTGAAAAATCACAGGTCCACAGTGCTTGCGCCTCTGCCGCCAATCGGTCCTGCCATTCAGGATGCGTTGCCAGCAGATAGAGCGTCCACGCCAATGCAGAGGCACTTGTTTCGTGTCCCGCAAGAAAGAAAATCGCAACCTGATCGACCATTTCATCTGCGTCAAAGGTCTCTCCCGTCACAGGATCGACGGTGGTCATGATCTTGGTCGCCAGATCATCCGGCGCGGTGCCTGCTTTGATTTCTGTCATCCGCGCATAGGTCAATTCGGTGATCAACCGCCGGATGCTCGCCGCACTCGCGCGTGTGCCTTTTCGAAACAAGCGGGGCATCCAGCGCGGCAAGGGCACAAAAGCGGCAAGGTTCAGGATCGGTTGAGAGCGTTGATAGACGCGAAATTCATCGAATACAGCGCGGGCTAAATGGTGTTCTATCGGGATCGAAAACAATGTGCGAAAAATCACGTCAGCGGCTGCATGGCTCGTCTCCGCCTCGATCTCCAGCGTTCTTCCGACTTGGGCCTCCAACCGTTTGGCCGCGGCCTCTGATGCATCCCACATCGCGGGAAATGTCTTGCGCAGGCGGCCTCCCTCGAACGCGGGGTCGATGATACGGCGTTGACGTTTCCACATCTCACCATTGGTGAGGAACACAGAATTTCCCAACAGCGGGCGCAACCCTTCGCTGATCCGCTCTGATTTCGGGAAATCATCGGGGCGGTCCTTAAGCAACGTTTTGACCAGATCCGGCTGGTTCATCAGATAGCTGCGGAAAAACGGCGTCTTGAATTCAGCCATCCATGCCCGGTAAAGCCGCGCAGGTTGGGCGGATAGAATGTCTTGGCGGAACAATTTCGCATACCGCCAAAGCGAGACTTTATCAGGTCGTGAGGGGGGTTTAGGCGGCAATGTCATGCGGTGATGGACGTGTATTTGTTCACAGCCCGCTCAATACGCGACTTTGATGGCGGGCGATTGGCATAGCGTGCGCCCAATGTCATCGGCCCTGCGGTGATCTGAAAATAATCATAGTCTTTGGGACCATCAAACGCGCAAAGGTATTGGAAATGCAGCCGGAAAAACCGCCACCGCAGTTCTTTCCAGCGCGCGGGGCTGAGCGACTGGGTAAACGCCGCTGAAAACACCAACGGCCATTTCTTGTCCTGCGGTGCAACGCCAGACACCGCGACCGGATCGCACAGCGCAAATGCGCAGCCATCGCCCGGTGCCGTGACATCGACCCACGTTAGCGCATCGCTGGCGCTGAGGTCGCGCAGATCAGCCCGCAGCCTGTGGGCATCCGGCAAGAACGACACCATCGGAACAACATGGCCCAGCGACAAAAAGGACAATACCGGCCCATCTGTTGGCACCTTACCCGCCCGGATCAGGTCCGACAAAACCGACACCCCCAGATGCGCTCCAGAGGAATGCCCGACCACCAGAACCTCGCCTACATCATCGCGCAGTGCCTCATGGATCGCCGCACCAAAGTCCGCCATGCGCGCCTCAAGCTCCGATGGGTTCGCGCCGCGTGTGGCTGCTGAATAGGCAAAGTCATGCATCAGATAATACGCAAAGAACTTGCCGTCCTTCTTTTTGAACCAGCGCAGCAAAGCCACACTTGCGGCCGCCCCGCAGAGCAGTGAGAGAACCAGCAACGCCAGTGCGGGGACAGCCCCGAAAGCCCAGGCACCCGCCCCAGCGATCGCGCGACGCACAAATGCAAAAACCAGCACCGCCAACAGCAGTTGGCCCAGCAACATGCCAATGGGGTATAGCGCGGCGATCACCGGACCCTTGCGCAGTTTCATCAGCCGCCACAGGGCGCCAGAACCGATGTAGACCCACGCCGTGCGCAACAATTGCAAATAGGTCGCGGGGATCGAGGTCGCCATAGATGTGCGCACGATGTCGGACCAGACAAGAACCTCGACATCCGTTTCGACCTGTGCGCCATCCATCGCTGATGCGACATGCCAGCCATAGTTTCCGCCAGAGGGTTTCGGCGTCAAAGCAAGGGTGTAGCCAGATATCTCACTCTGTGCGGCACCCTCTTTGCGGTAAAGTTCGCGGTAGCGGCGCGGGTGAATAGGATCATAGCCGGGAATATAAAAAACCCGCCGGCGCGTTACCTGCTCTGAAATACTCTTGCCCATTGCGCCCTCTTTGGGGGGCAGCTTAGCCGTGATTGTCGGTGAGAGTAAGGCGCTATCAATGCCGCATTTATCCTAGCGCGCCTAGGGCCGGGAAGGTCTCAAGCAGCCAGAACGCCAGCGACGTGAACGCGCCTGTGACCATCGCGATGCCCACCACAACCAACAACCCGCCCATGACACGTTCGATCATTTTCATATGCCGCTTGATGCGGTTCATAAATCCCATCGCGCGGGTGATGAACATCGCGGCCAATAAGAACGGAATGCCCAGACCAGCGGCATAGATACCAAGCAGCAAAGTGCCCCGCGCCACGGACGCCTCTGACGCGGCAAGCGACAAGATCGCGCCCAATTGCGGGCCGATGCAAGGCGTCCACCCAAAGGCAAACGCGAGGCCCAAAATATAGGCACCAAAGCTGGAACCGCCCTTGTCGCCTGCGTCCAGTCGCGCCTCTTGATCAAGGAAAGGGATGCGAAATACGCCAAGGAAATGCAGGCCAAACACAATGATCACCACACCAGAGATTTGCGCAAAGAGTATCTGGTTTTGCAGGAAAAACGCACCAAAGGCCGATGCCGTGAACCCGAGGATCAAAAAGACCGTGCTTAACCCCATGACAAAGAAAAGCGCCGCAATCACCGCTTTGCGTCGTGCAGAGCTTTCCGACGACATATCGCTCAGGGAGACGCCCGACATATAAGCCAGATAGGGCGGCACGATCGGCAGCACGCAAGGGCTGAGAAAGCTGATCACACCGGCCAAAAGCGCGATGGTCATGGCAGGCAACAAACCTGCGTCGATGAGTTCAATTCCAAACATGCACCACCTCTACCGCCGATCACGGGCCCCGTCAGCCCCAGTTCGGCGCTGGCTGGTAACAACCCTGTGGACGGGATGTAACATCTGACCTATCTGAGGATTATGAATATAGATGATCTTGATGCCACCGGGCTGTTGTGCCCCCTGCCCGTCCTGAAACTGCGCAAGAGGTTGGGCGCGATTGCTGTCGGTGACGCGATCAAGATGCGCGCAGACGATCCTGCCGCGATTGTCGATGTGCCACATTTCTGCGCAGAGGCCGGACACGCATTGGTCGAGATGACCGAGGACGCAGGTCATCACACCTATCTGGTGCGCAAAGGCGGCTGATACCACCACATACCGCCCGAAATGCAAAAAGCCCCGGCACGATGGCCGGGGCTTTTTTTGTTAGAGCGGGTTAGCGGCCCAGCGACCACCAGCCTCGTTTTTTCGATTTCTTTTCCGGTTCTGCCACAGGCTCAGGCGTGGGTTCCGCTGCCACCGGCTCGGGTGCTGCGGGTGCAGGCTCTGGCGCAGGTGGCTCTGGGGTTGGCGCTGCCTCAACAACCGGCGCTGCCTCAACAACTGGCTCCGGTGTCGGCGCTTCCTCGGCAGCAGGGGCCACTTCGGCTGCTGCAGCGGCTGCCGCTGCTTCTTCCTTGGCGATTGCTGCCTTGGATTTCGCACGCGGCTTACGCGGCGCTTTCTCGGCCTTTGGCTTTGCAGGAGCCCGCTTGCGCTTGGGCTTCTCTTCGGTGCTTTGCGCTGTCGCATCTTCTGCAACGGCGTCTTCTGCAACGACCGCTTCATCCGTTGGCTTTGCCTTAGCTCTGGACTTCGCAGGCGCGCGTTTACGCTTGGGCTTTTCTGCAACTTCCTCGGCTTCGGGCGCTGCGGCTTGATCCTCAACAGGTTCGGATGCTTTTGCATCAGCATCTGTCGCGACCTCTGCCTCGACCTTTGGCTTGCGGGTCCGTGACCTTGTTGTGCGCTTTGGCTTTGCTTCTGCCTCTGGCGTTACGGTCTCTTCAGATGTGTTCGCATCCGCAGGTCCTGCTTCGGCCTGCGTCGGCTGTTCGCCGTCGTTTTCTGCAGATGTCTCGCCGTTCTCGTCACGGTTCTGGTTGTTATTGCGGCCCTTACCACCACGGCTGCGGCGACGACGGCGGCGCTTGGGCCGGTCTTCGCCTTCCGCGTCACGGTCCGTGTTCCGCTCGGTGCTGCGTTGCTCGGCGCCTTCATTGGGCGCCTCGACAGGCGTTTCTGTCCGTGCCGCTTCTTCGGCCTCTGCGGCGGCTTCTGCTGCTGCAGCGGCGGCTGCGTCATCCTCGTCGATTTTGTCCATCAAGGACGTATCGACGGACACAACAGGGTCAGTCACCGCAGACAGATTGCGGACCGCCGTCTTGAATTTCTCCATTGAGAAGTCAGGGCTTACCAGATGCGGATCACCTTCGATGCGCACAGACATGCCATAACGCGCCTCAATATGTGCGATATGCTCGCGCTTTGAGTTCATCAGGAAGTTGGCGATGCCGACGGGTGCCTTGATCAGCACTTCGCGGGTGCGACGGCGTGTGCCTTCTTCTTCGATCTGGCGGATGATGTTCAGCGCAAGGTTGTCGTCCGAACGGATCAAGCCCGTCCCATGACACGCCTGACACGGCTGTGTTGTCGCCTCGATCATGCCGGGGCGCAAACGCTGGCGTGACATTTCCATCAGGCCAAAGCCGGAAATGCGGCCGATCTGGATGCGCGCGCGGTCGGTCTTGAGCTTGTCTTTCATCATCTTTTCGACGGCCGCGTTGTTTTTGCGTTCGTCCATGTCGATGAAGTCGATGACAATCAGGCCCGCAAGGTCACGCAAACGCAACTGTCGCGCCACTTCGGCGGCGGCCTCAAGGTTGGTCTTGGTCGCGGTCTGCTCGATCGAGCCTTCTTTGGTCGCCCGGCCAGAGTTGACGTCGATCGCCACCAGCGCCTCGGTCACACCGATCACGATATAGCCACCCGACGGCAATTGTACCGTGGGGTTGAACATGCCCGACAGATAGGATTCCACCTGATAGCGCGCAAAGAGCGGCAAGTTTTCTTCGTAGCGTTTCACGTTCTTGGCGTGGGACGGCATGATCATCTTCATGAAGTCCTTGGCGATGCGGTAGCCGCGCTCGCCCTCAACAAACACTTCGTCAATGTCGCGGTTATACAGATCGCGGATCGACCGTTTGATCAGGTCACCCTCTTCGTAGATTTTCGCGGGTGCGATGGATTTCAGCGTCAACTCGCGGATCTGTTCCCACATGCGTTGCAGGTACTCGTAATCGCGCTTGATCTCGGCGCGGGTGCGTTTTGCCCCTGCCGTGCGCACGATCAGACCGGCACCTTGCGGCACCTTGATCTCGTTCGCGATTTCTTTCAGCTTCTTGCGGTCCACGGCATTGGTGATCTTGCGGCTGATGCCGCCGCCGCGCGCGGTGTTCGGCATCAAAACGCAATAGCGACCTGCAAGGCTCAGGTACGTAGTCAGGGCAGCACCCTTGTTGCCGCGCTCTTCTTTGACGACCTGAATCAACAGGATCTGGCGCACCTTGATGACTTCCTGGATTTTGTAACGGCGCGGACGCGGTTTGCGAACAGGACGGATGTCTTCGCTGTCATCCTCGTCTGCGACCGATTCGATGCCTTCATCCTTGGATGCGGCGTCGGCGGCTTGTGCCTCGTCCTCGTCGTCATCATCTTGATCGGATACTGTGTCCTGGTCATCGTCATCGGGCGTATCGACCGGTGCTTCGGCGACCCGCTCCATCGGAGAGGACGCTTCATCATCTGCAACAACAACTTCGTCGTCATCGGTCAGGTCGACCGTTTCCATGCCTTCGATTTCAGTTGAGACGACCGCATCATCAGAGGTAGCCTCCTGCGCCTGAGGCTTGCCGCGGCTGCGCGAGCGGGACCGCCCCCGGCCTTTGGGCTTGGGTTCTTCGTCTTCCTTGGCGGCCTGCGCTTCGGCATAGGCACGCTCTTCGGCCAGCAGCGCCTGACGGTCGGCTACGGGGATCTGGTAATAATCCGGGTGGATTTCAGAGAACGCGAGGAAACCATGACGGTTGCCACCGTAATCCACGAACGCCGCCTGCAAGGACGGCTCAACGCGCGTTACCTTGGCGAGGTATATGTTGCCAGCAAGCTGGCGTTTGTTTTCCGATTCAAAGTCGAATTCCTCAACTTTGTTTCCGTCGACCACGACCACGCGCGTTTCTTCCGCGTGGGTGGCATCGATAAGCATCTTTTTGGGCATTTTTCCGTTTTGCACAACGCACGAACGCGTCTTGGCCCCGGTGGGGCCTCAGGTTGCGGGCTGTGTCTTGTCAGGGCGATCTGCGACAGGCGCGGCACAAAATAAGCGCGTGCGAGGCCGAAATCGGCCTGCGGTCGTCTGCTCATGGTGCCTGCGCGCGTCATCGCGGTTCTTCTCCGATGCGGGTCAGGATTTGCCTGCCACATCCATTGTTAACTGCGCCCTTTTTGGGAATACCCATAGGGGGCGTCAGCGGTTCGTTGGCCCAAAAGGGCCCAATCGGCCTGTCTGGCGAGCCGTCCATCGGGACGTGCAGACAGCGAATCTCGTTCAGATGATGACGAAAGCATGTAGCAACCGGTCACCTGTCCAACCAATTAAGGGGTTCGGGGATGAAATGACAATGGGCAATCCACCAAAGTTGGATGCAATCGACACGGCGGCCCCGCCCACCTTGACAATTGTTCCCCACTTGGAAACAGTCTTTCGGCGCTTCTTTTGCGGGGCGCATATCAAGTCTGCCATCGTGTCACACCTCTTTGCGGCACCGAAAAACCTAAAGGAATGAACGTCATGCTAGTTTTCACGCGTACCGCTGTGTGCCTGAGTATCCTGGCACTTGCCGCCTGCGACGAGCTTGCTGTCGCCAACGATCCCGTCGCATTGGCCGAATTGCGCGCCAATAAAAGCTGCATCGCGGCTGTGAAGGCCCAGACCGGTGCTGCAACGGCCACGCTGAATACAACGCTGCCGATTGTAGAGATCAATCAATATGTGATCGACGTGCCCGGTGCCCCGTCATGGACCTGTTTTACCGACGGTGCCGGACAAGCATCCGAACTGGTCGAACTGCGCGTCGGTTAGAAACGGCGCGCATCACAAATAGTCAGACCGCTGCAAACCATACTTGGCCATTTTTTCGTTCAACGTCCGGCGCGGCAAGCACAGCTCATCCATGACCGAGGCGATTGAGCCCTTGTGCCGCCGCATCGTGTTGTCGATCAACATCCGCTCGAACGCCTCGACGTATTCCTTAAGCGGTTTGCCTTCGGTCGTCATGACGGGCTGCATTTCTTCGTGATCCGACATCAACAATGACGCAATCGTTCCCGACCCACGCCGCGATTGCAACACCGCGCGTTCGGCTACATTGATCAATTGACGCACATTGCCCGGCCATGGCGCTTGCAGCAATTGCGCAGCCTCTTGCGCGCTGACTTGGGGGGCTTCGCAGCCATATTCATCCGAGAACTGCTCGGACAGGCGGGTAAACAGGGTCAAGATATCCTCGCCGCGCTGGCGCAGCGGCGGCACGGTAATGCGCAACGCGGCAAGACGGTAAAACAGATCACTGCGCAAGGCATCCTCGGACGTGCGGCCCGCCTCTTGCAAGTTCGAGATGGCAACGATCCGCGTCTCCGCAGGTGTGCCCTGCTCGTTGATAACACTCAACAAACGCGCTTGCAGCGTCTCGCTCAGCGCCTCGATGTCCTCGAGCACGAGCGTCCCGCCGCGCGCCTCTTCAATTGCGGGCAGCTGTGCATCTTCGGGCAACATCGGCCCAAACAGCCGCTTGCGCAGCGCTTCTTCTTCAAATGCCCCGCAGGACACCAGAACGAATTTCTTGCCCGCACGTGACCCCACAGCATGCAGCGCATGGGCCACCAGCGTCTTGCCAGTGCCGGTTTCACCGTCGATCAGCACGTGACCATCGGCCTGCCCCAGATCAAGAATATCTTCGCGCAGCCGCTCCATCGCGGGGGATTGGCCGATCAGCTTTTTCATCAACTGCCCGCCATCCGACAGTTCGCGCCGCAGCGCACGGTTGTCCATCACCAGACGCCGCGCATTGGTCGCCTTCTTGGCCAGTTCAGACATCCGGTCGGGGTTGAACGGCTTTTCCAGAAAATCGAACGCGCCCACGCGCATCGCTTCCACGGCCATCGGCACATCACCGTGCCCCGTGATCATAATGACCGGCAAAGCACTGTCGTTGCCCATCAACTTCTTGAGAAACTGCATCCCGTCCATGCCCGGCATCTTGATGTCGGAAATCACAATGCCCGGATATTCGGGCCCCAATTGTTTAAGCGCGTCTTCGGCACTTGCAAAGGTTTCCGTGTCATAACCCGACAGCGCCAGCCATTGGCTGATGGATTGCCGCATGTCCTGTTCGTCATCAACGATCGCGATTTTCATTGCCTGTGCCATATATCTATTCCGCCGCTTCCAATGAGGTTTGTTCGCCCAAGATAGGCAGTTGCATTTCAAATACCGCGCCGCCCTGCTGGCCGTTGCGCGCCGTCAATCGCCCGCCAAGGTCCGCCACGATCCCCGATGAGATGGCAAGCCCGAGGCCTACCCCATCACCGGGTTGTTTGGTTGTATAAAACGGCTCGAACAACGCATCGAGGTCGGTGATCCCCGGCCCGTTGTCGCGCACCGTCAATGTCACCGTCTCGCCCGCTGACAGGATAATCTCGACCTGCGGATTGCGCTCGGTCTTGGTCGCGTCCAGCGCGTTGCGCAGCAGGTTCACCAACACCTGTTCGATCCGCATCCGGTCTCCCAGCACAATCGCAGGCTCATCCGGCAAAATACGGCTGATCTGCACGTGACGCTGGCGCAACTGCGGCTCCATCATCGACAAACTCGACGCGAGGGCCGCGCCCATGTCCACCGGCGACAGCGCCTCTTGCCCCTTGCGCGCATAGGATTTCAGTTGCCGGGTGATTGCGCCCATCCGCTCGATCAAATCGTCAATGCGCCCGAAAGACGACAGCGCCTCTTCGGGCCGGTTGCGTTTGAGCAGCAAGCGCGCGCCTGCCAGATAGGTTTTCATCGCAGCCAGCGGTTGGTTCAACTCGTGGCTGACGGCGGCCGACATCTCGCCCAGCGCGGCAAGTTTGCTGGATTGTTCCAGCGTCTGCTCGGCCACCGCCAGCGTCTCCTGAACCCGCTTACGCTCGGCGATTTCACGCTGCAGGGCCGCGTTCAAGGCGCGCAGTTTTGCAGATTCCCGTTGAAAGATCGCCAG
>JAFMHE010000311.1 GCA_017854675.1 Paracoccaceae bacterium
GCTCGCGCTCTTTGACGATCTTGTCGCCGTCGCGGGCTAGCATCAGCGCACCCCAACCGCCGGGGCCGGGATTGCCGGAGCACGCCCCGTCTGTGTATGCGAATAATTTAGCCATGGGCATGGATCACGATCCAGCCGTGGTAGGTCTGATCAAGCCCTTTGCCCTGTCCTGTCCAATGGTTGAGGGGGATAAAGCCTGCAGTTTTCAAGGCGCTGTCCAGTTCTTCTTTGGTATAATATTCATAGTACCGGCCCAGATCATCACGTTTGCCGCCAACGCCCATTTTCATCCCGATAAAGAAGGTGCCGTCGGGTTTCAACGCCTGATGGAGCGCCGCAAGGTGGCGCGAGAGATCGGCGCGCGGGGCGTGCAGCAAGCTGAAACTGGCCCATATGCCGTCGTATAAGTCAGTACCGGTGATATCGTCGAAGAGGCCAACGCGTGTGGTGATACCTGTCTCGGACGGGATCCGGCTGATCATTTCGGGAGAGGCGTCGATGGCGTCAACGGTGAGACCCGCGTCTGCCATAAGAATGGCATAGCCACCCGGACCGCAGCCTAGGTCGAGCACGTGGCCTTTGGTCGGGCAGGCTTTGATGAACTTGTGGATCAGCGGGTCAGCGGCGGCATAATCGCGCATCATAGCGGCGTAGTCGTCGGCCTGACGATTGTAGACGGCGAGCGTTTCAGGATCGCTCATGCCCAGATACCGATGCTGAGGCAGATCAGGACGACAGCCGTCAACAGGATGCGCAGGGACATCCACCATGGTGGGGCCAAGCGCCAGTTTTGGTAGGCGAAATCAAGGATCAGCAGGCCGATGAAGCCGGTGGCGAGGTTCAAAAGCGCGCTTGAAACGCCGCTGCCTGGAAGGAAAAACCACCAAAGCGCGGGCAGCACGGACAGCGCGTAGGCGGCGACGGCTTGCGGGCCATTTGCCTTGGTTGCGAACCCCCACAACACGCCGGACATGAAAGGCAGGATGATGCCGCCATAGCGGATCATGATCAGTTGACCATCACCTTTTAGCACCGGGGGCAGAGGCCAATTGGTGGCGTCGAGCAGGCCAAGGGTCAGCAGGGCAGCCCAGAAAAAGGGGATCAGGCCCGCCAACCCAAGGAGCAGGGCAGCGCGTGGGATGGCAGTGATGTTCATTTTTACGCCGTTTCGCGCAGCACACGCGGCACCTTGAACTCAACGTTTTCGATTGCTGTCTCAACCAGTTCTGTGGTGACGTCGTAGCGTTCTTTGAACGCGTCGATGACCTCGTTGATCAGCACCTCGGGGGCGGAAGCACCGGCTGTGATGCCCATGCTTTTGATGCCGTCCAAGGCGCGCCAGTCGATGTCGGTGGCGCGCTGCACAAGCTGCGCATAGGTGCAGCCTGCGCGCGCGCCGACCTCAACCAATCGTTTGGAGTTTGATGAATTTGGCGCGCCGACGACAAGCATCGCATCACATTTTGGTGCCATCGCTTTGACGGCTTCTTGTCGGTTGGTTGTGGCGTAGCAAATGTCTTCTTTGTGCGGGCCAACAATCGCGGGAAACCGGTCCTTGAGGGCGGCAACAATGTCTGCGGTGTCGTCCACACTCAGGGTCGTTTGAGTGACATAGGCCAGCTTGGCGGGATCTCTGACCTTTATCCCGGCGACGTCTTGGGGGGTTTCGACCAGCAGAACTTCGCCCTCGGGCAATTGGCCCATGGTCCCGATTGTCTCGGGATGGCCTTCATGACCGATCATGATCATTTGCAAGCCAGCGTCAAAATGACGCTGTGCTTCGATGTGAACTTTGCTGACCAGCGGGCAGGTGGCGTCGACATAAACCATATTGCGTGCCTCAGCGGCGTGAGGAACAGATTTGGGAACGCCATGTGCCGAAAAGACGACCGGCCGTGTGTCCGGGCATTCGCTTAGCTCTTCGACGAATATCGCACCCTTTTCGCGCAAACCGTCAACGACGAATTTATTATGGACGATTTCGTGGCGGACATAGACAGGGGCACCCCATTTTTCGATCGCCATTTCCACTATTTTTATGGCGCGATCGACGCCTGCACAGAACCCGCGAGGGGCGGCAAGGTATAGGGTAAGTGGTTGTTTCGTCATTGTGCGCTCCTGCGTTGGCCCTTCCCTAACGGGTGATCCGGGCTGCGTCCAGTTTGCCTATGCGACCCGGGGCCAAGGGATTTAACGCTAAAGGCGAATTTATACAACGTTGGGTTGGGCTTTCCCTTGACGGGTCGGACTGTTAACTTAGCTTATCTCAGGCTCGCGCTGGCACGGCGTTGGCCGGGCGCAGCATGATATGACCGTGGAACACATCCTTTTACCCGCACACCGTGCAAAACTACGATGCGACAGGATGCCATTGCCGTCAATAAATGGAAGAAGTTGGTGCAATGCGGATCCTAGTCGTGGACGATGACATCGTTGTTCTGGAAGTGCTCGAAATATTCCTGAATTCGATACGTTATGAAAATTTGGAATTTGCGCGATCAGGTTTTGAAGCGATGGCGTTGATCGCAAAAAGCTCTGAACCGTTTGATTGTATTCTGCTCGATATCAACATGCCCGAAATGACCGGGACCCAGTTTCTGTCAAGTCTGAGGCAGATCAAGACCTACGAGCATGTACCGGTTATCATACTGACAGCACTGGGCGACAGGGATCATATCATGGAGGCGTTTCGCGCAGGGGCTTGGGATTATATCGTCAAACCCTTTGAAAAGTTCGAGCTGGAAGCACGCATCCTGAATGCAGGTTTGCAGAATATTGAACTGAAACGTCTCCTGAAGGGGCCAGTCGAAAAGCTGCGGACGCTGGAGACCCGTACCAGAACGCAGAGAATTACGGCGTCTCAAGGCACCATCCTGGACCCTGCCATGATCACAAAAGGCCCGCTTGCGGGTTCTGCCGCAACAATCGTCAACGAGATTCCGAAACGGTTGGGTGTGGTGACGATGATGATCGACAATTTCGCTGATCTGTCCTGCAAGCTGAGTGCCGACCAATTTGACCGATATCTGCTGGAGTTGGCCAAACAGTTGACGCTTGAGTTTCTGGGGATACAGGGCATCATCACCTATCAGGGCGAAGGTGTGTTCATGGTTCTGTCGTTTGCTTTTTCTGGCATTGGCGATGACGCGCTGAAACTGGCGGCGGACCGTGCCGTCAAGGCCACCGATGCAGCGGTGTTAAACGATCTGGGTTTTGGCACGGATTTTCTGGTTGGTCAGGTGCTGAGCCGGGATTTGCCAAAAAATGTCGAACCGGTCGATATGATCGAAATGGCGCGCTCTCACCTGTTTGGCGAAAATGACAGTCAGCCCTGAGGGTGCGCTGTGAGCGATCCGG
>JAFMHE010000312.1 GCA_017854675.1 Paracoccaceae bacterium
CCTTGGTCAGGCAGGCAACGCCCTTTTCGTATTTGACGCCATACTTTTCGCAGAAGGGGTAGATTCCGGCTGGGTGCAGAATAGTACGTTAAGCACCGAGGACGCGCTTGCCGTAGTCTCGCAGATTGCCGTTCGGGTCGACGTAGCGATAGAGAGTAACGGGCCTCACACCTAGTTCCTTGCAAAGTTCTGAAACAGACGTGTCGCGGTTTGCCATTGCGGCCTGTGCCATGCGCACCTGTGACTTTGACAGCGCGAATTTTCGTCCGCCTTTCCTCCCCCGCGCTCGGGCGGCCTGAAGACCGGCTACTGTGCGTTCACGGATCAACTCGCTTTCAAATTCTGCGAGAGCGGCAAAGATGCCGAATGAAAGCCGTCCTGCGGCAGTTGTCGTGTCAATCTGCGCACCTTGCCCGGTGAGAACCTTGAGGCCGACGCCACGCTCGGACAGCATGCTGACGGTTTTGACAAGGTGGTGAAGGCTGCGCCCCAAGCGGTCGAGCTTCCACACGACCAGCACGTCCCCCTCACGCAATGCCTTGAGGCAGGCCTGCAGACCGGATCGGTCATCCTTCTTGCCGGACGCCAGGTCTGAGTAAATCTGTTCTTCTTCTACACCTGCACCGATCAGGGCATCCCGCTGCAGGTCTAGGGACTGGCTGCCGTCGGCTTTTGAGACGCGGGCATAGCCGATCAGCATGTTTCACAAACGTTCGTTTGAGATGCTCTAGAAACAGCTCTGCTTTCAGCCATCAGAATAATTCCTTATTCATTATCTTAATCAAAGATAAGCAAATCACGATAAGAAAGCAAAAGAAACATGGGGCATCGCACCATTCTGACCGAGCGCCAGCGTTCGGCACTTTTTGATCTCCCCACTGATGAAGCGGCGATGCTGCGTCACTACACCTTGGCAGACGAAGATCTCGAAATAATCCGTGTCCGCCGTGGCCCTCACAATCGTTTTGGCTTCGCACTGCAAATTTGCGCTTTGCGATACCCCGGTCGGTTGCTGGCACCAGGCGAGAATATTCCGTTGGAGGTCACACGCTTTTTAGCAGCGCAGCTTGGGCTGCAGCCAGATGATCTGATCGACTACGGCGCACGCGAAGAAACCCGCCGCGACCACTTGATAACCTTGCGTGGGGTTTACGGCTATCGGATGTTTTCCGGTCGTGGTGCGCGTGATCTGAAAGACTGGCTTGAACGAGAGGCAGAGACCGCTCGTTCCAATGAAGACCTTGCCCGGCGGTTTATTGAGGAATGCCGACGCACCCAGACAGTCCTGCCCGGCGTGTCTGTCATCGAACGGCTTTGCGCTGACGCCCTTGTCGCGGCCGAGCGCCGGATTGAAAGCCGGATCGCTGACCGGTTGGATGAAACGATGAAGGGTCGGTTGGATGACCTGCTAACGGAAATGGTTGATGGCACTGTCAGCCGGTTCATCTGGCTTCGGCAGTTCGAGGTTGGCAAAAACTCGGCAGGGGCAAGCCGCCTTCTGGATCGCTTGGAGTTTCTACAGAGGATGGGGTTATCGTTCGATGTTCTGGATGGTTTGCCGCCCCACCGGGTTACGCAGCTGCGCCGTCAGGGCGAACGGTATTTTGCCGATGGCCTGCGAGACATCACCAGCAACCGGCGTCTTGCCATTCTGGCGGTCTGCGCGGTGGAATGGCACGCGGGGATTGCCGATGCGGTGGTCGAGACCCATGACCGGATTGTAGGCAAGACCTGGCAGGATGCGAAGAGGTTGTGCGATGCGCGCATCGCAGATGCTAAATCCACTCTGTATGATACGCTTTGCTCCTTCAAAAATCTGGGCGCTGCCCTTCTGGAAGCCAAGGGGGATGAGGCCTCTCTTGATGCCGCAACCGAAACGTCCTGTGGGTGGCTTGAGCTTGAAGGCCTTGTGGCAGCCGCTGCCGAACTGACGAGGACGATGTCCGCTGACCCTATCGCCCATGTCGTGCAGGGATATCATCGGTTCCGGCGATACGCCCCGCGCATGCTGCGGGCGCTTGATATCCACGGGGCCACTGTGGCGGTGCCTTTGATGCAAGCGGCACAGGTCGTGGCTGATGACCGGAATGGCAAATCCCAGTCCACTAGCTTCCTGCGGCGTGGTTCCAAGTGGCACCGCCACCTTAATGCTCAAGCGGTCGATGATCACCGGCTCTGGGAGGTGGCCGTTCTGTCCCATCTCCGCGAAGCGTTTCGATCGGGCGATATCTGGCTGGCCCATTCACGTCGCTATGCTGATCTGAAACAGGCCTTGGTTCCGGTTGAAGCAGCACAGGCGACGCCCAGATTGACAGTTCCGTTTGATCCGGAAAGCTGGCTTGAAGACCGCAAGGCGCGGCTGACAGATGGGCTGGACCGTTTGGCCAAGGCGGCGAGGTCAGGCACCATCCCCGGCGGCTCCATCGAAAACGGCATCCTGAAAATCGACCGGCTGACCTCAGCGGTGCCAGAGGCGGCAGAGGCCCTGGTTCTCGACCTCTATGACCGTCTGCCTGCTGTGCGCATCACCAATCTGCTGCTGGAAGTCGACAATGCGACCGGCTTCACGGACGCCTTCACGAACGTGCGCACCGGTTCACCCTGCAAAGATCGCATCGGGTTGTTGAACGTGTTGTTGGCCGAGGGCCTGAACCTTGGGCTGAGTAAGATGGCCGAGGCCACCGACACTCACGACTACCTGCAGCTGTCGCGATTGTCCCGTTGGCACATCGAAAGCGATGCCATCAACCGGGCGCTTGCCACGGTGATCAATGCACAAGCAAACCTACCCATGGCCAAATACTGGGGTGGCAGCGTTACCGCGTCCAGTGACGGGCAATTCTTCCCGGCGGCCCGGCAGGGTGAAGCGATGAACCTCATCAACGCGAAATATGGCTCCGAGCCAGGATTGAAGGCATATACGCACGTCTCGGATCAGTTTGGCCCCTTCGCAACCCAGAACATTCCGGCCACTGTCAGCGAGGCGCCCTACATCCTCGACGGGCTGTTGATGAACGCAGCGGGCCGTAAGATCAAAGAGCAGTATGCAGACACCGGCGGCTTCACCGACCATGTCTTTGCCGTCACCTCGCTGCTGGCCTTCCGATTCATTCCACGTATACGGGATTTGCCTTCGAAACGGCTTTACCTCTTCGACCCGGCTGCAGCGCCGAAGGAGTTGCGCGGCTTGATCGGCGGCAAGATCAGAGAGGGTCTCATCGTCCAAAATTGGCCGGATATCCTGCGGGCCGTGGCCACGATGGCGGCGGGCATCATGCCGCCCAGTCAGTTGCTCAAGAAGTTTGCGGCCTATCCACGCCAGCATGAGCTTGCACTTGCCCTGCGTGAAATCGG
>JAFMHE010000313.1 GCA_017854675.1 Paracoccaceae bacterium
CAGTTGGCCGGATCGCTGTCAGGTGGTGAGCAACAGATGCTGGCGATTGGCCGCGCGTTGATGACCAACCCGCGTCTGTTAATTCTGGACGAGGCGACCGAAGGGCTGGCCCCAGTCGTGCGGCAAGAAATCTGGGCCGCGATTGGAACGCTGAAAAAAACCACATCGCTGTCGATCCTTGTGGTGGATAAAACCCTGCGCGAGCTGCGTCAGATTGCCAACCGCATTGTCATTCTGGAACGCGGGGTGTCGGTATGGACAGGCAAGATTGATGCTCTGAACGGCGACATCAAAGACCGGTATCTGGGGGTTTAGCAAATGACGTTTGCATCTGACCCACCGCACACAAAACCAAACGCGCCCGCATGGTGCAAAACACAAAAGGAGACACCTGATGGCCCATGAGATTATTCAACCCGACGGTTGGGCGCAGGCCAAAGGATACGCCAATGGCGTCAAGGCAGGCGACACGATCTATACCGGTGGACAAATCGGCTGGAACGCGGAGCAGGTGTTTGAAACCCATGATTTCGCCGGTCAGATGGAACAGACCCTGCGCAACATTCTGGCTATTGTTGAGGCGGCAGGCGGCACAGCCGAGGACATCGTGCGCCTGACATGGTTCGTGACTGACAAAAAAGAATACCTAGCCAAACAGCGCGACGTTGGGGCCGCCTATCGCAAAGTGCTGGGCCGTCATTTTCCAGCGATGTCCGTGGTGGTGGTCGCAGGGCTGATCGAGGATGAGGCGCTGGTCGAGATCGAAGCGACCGCCGTCATTTCCACCAAATAGCGCAACGGTAGGCAGGCGCGGCAATGTCGGATGACACTGCCGCGCAAAGGGTCCGACAAGATCTTAAAACTCGACAACCGCGCGGATCGACTTGCCCTGATGCATCAATTCAAAGCCATAGTTGATTTCATCCAGCGTCAGCTTGTGGGTGATCATCGGGTCAATCTCGATCTTGCCATCCATGTACCAGTCTACGATTTTCGGCACATCGGTGCGCCCTTTGGCGCCGCCGAACGCCGTGCCGCGCCAGACACGGCCTGTGACCAGTTGAAAGGGGCGTGTTGAGATTTCGGCACCCGCAGGGGCCACGCCGATGATGATGCTTTCGCCCCAACCCTTGTGCGCCGCCTCAAGGGCGGTGCGCATCACGGTCGTGTTGCCTGTCGCATCAAAGGTGTAATCTGCGCCGCCTTTGGTTAGTTCAACCAGATGCGCGACCAGATCACCGTCAACGTTCGAGGGGTTCACGAAATCGGTCATGCCAAAGTATTTGCCTACCTCGGCCTTGTCATCGTTCAGATCAACGCCGACGATCTGGTCAGCCCCCGCCAAACGCAAACCTTGGATCACGTTCAGGCCGATACCGCCCAGACCAAAGACCACGCAGCGCGCGCCGATCTCGACCTTGGCCGTGTTGATTACAGCACCGATGCCCGTGGTCACGCCGCAGCCGATATAACAGATCTTGTCAAACGGCGCGTCCTTGCGCACCTTGGCCAGCGCAATCTCTGGCACAACCGTATGGTTGGCGAACGTCGAACAGCCCATGTAGTGGTGAATGGGTGTCCCATCGAGCATGGAAAACCGTGTGGTGCCATCGGGCAAAAGGCCCTGACCTTGGGTGATGCGGATTTTCTGGCACAAGTTGGTTTTACCCGACAGGCAATATTCGCACTCACGACACTCGGGCGTATAAAGCGGGATCACATGATCACCGGGTTCCAGCGTGGTCACACCCTCGCCGACCTCAAGCACGATACCCGCGCCTTCATGGCCCAGAATCGCAGGAAAGATGCCTTCGGGATCATCGCCAGAGCGGGTGAATTCATCGGTGTGGCACAGGCCGGTCGCCTTGATCTCAACCAAAACCTCGCCGCGTTTTGGACCTTCAAGGTTCACTTCCATAATCTCAAGCGGTTTGCCGGCTTCAACGGCTACAGCGGCACGGGTGCGCATCATCGGGTTCCTTTTTAAATCTCGTCTGTTCCAAGCAGTAGTCAGACTGCACGTTCATTGCAATTCCCTGATCGGTTTCAAACCGGAAAGCGTGCCGCATCAATCAACGCCGGCCGCGCGTTCAGCGCCTCGATATCAAAGCCCGCGATGCGTTTATATCCGTCCGCTTGTTCAGCCAGTTCCGCATGGCTCATCACATCCTCGATCCGCGCGAACACACCGCCGCAACGGTCCTCAACGGTTTGCAACACACCTAATGGCCCCGCACTGCGGTTGGCCAAAGTCACGCGTGTTGTGCGCGGGCGCACCTCGGTCTCATAGGCCTCAAGCGCGGCAGGCGTTACGCCATGCGCAACCAGTTGCGCCCCCAAAACACGGGCATCCACAATCGCCTGACTGGCCCCGTTCGACCCGACCGGATAGGTTGGATGCGCGGCGTCACCGATCAATGTCACGGGACCATCTGTCCATGTGTCTACGGGATCACGGTCCACCATCGGATATTCCAGCACCTGATCCGCGCCTTTGATCAGCGCAGGCACGTCCAGCCAATCAAACCGCCAATCCTCGAACGCAGGCAGGAATTCTTCGATTTTGGCCGCGCGGTTCCAATCCTCCTTGCGCCACCCTTGCGCGGGATCAACGGTGATCTCAGCGATCCAGTTCACTGTCGCCTGACCCGTCACAGGGTCCGCAGGCGTGATCGGATAGCTGACCAGACGCTGCGTCGCATGACCCGCCAGCACCATCGAGGCACCTGACAGAAACGGCACCGCCTGCGTCGTGCCACGCCATAAAATCGCGCCGCCCCAGATCGGTGCACCTTCATCCGGGTACATCTGTGCGCGCACAGGCGAATGGATACCGTCCGCCGCGACCAACAGATCACCAGCAATTTCACGCCCGTCCTTGAGACGCAGAACGGACCGACCCCTTCGCACTTCATAACCCGCACAAGCGGCATCCGTCACAATGCAGTCAGGCCCCGCACGCCTTATCAATTCTTCGGCCAGCGCCATTTGCAACGCGCCGCGGTGCACAGAATACTGCGGCCAGAGATACCCCGCATCGCGCCCCCGCGGCTCTGTCCAGATGTGACCACCCGTCTTGGAATAAAGCCCGTAATCCCGCGTGCGCACCCCGACACGGTCCAGCATGTCGGCCAGCCCCATCTCCATCAACTCGCGCACGGCGTTGGGCTGCAGATTGACACCAACCCCAAGCGGTTTCAGCTGTCTCACGGCCTCGAAAACCCTGAACGGCACACCGATCTGGTGCAATGTGAGACCCAGCGTCAGCCCCGCGATCCCGGCGCCTGAAATGAGGATGGTCATGTTTGGTCCAGTCCGAAAGCCATGTTCGGGATAGAGTC
>JAFMHE010000314.1 GCA_017854675.1 Paracoccaceae bacterium
GTTTCTTGCGCAACGACAGGGTCGCCCGCATGCAGGCTTATCCGGCTAAGCTTGCCCGCAATGGTTGCTGACAGGGTGTAAACCTCGCGGATACGTGCCTCGCCTTCCTCTTCAACCGAAACCTCGATGGTCTGCGGCGCAACCGCAGCCACCTCGACCACCACGGGGCGCGGCATAAAAGCCCAGATGATAAGGCCCAGTACCGAGACGGTGGCAAGCAAGATGATAAGACGGCGCATGTGTCATTCCCTTGTCTTTAGTACCTCGATCATGTCGAGGTTGTTGATCCGCCCCCAAACGGCCAAGGCCGAGACCAGAGCGGCAGCACAGACGACCAGACTGGCCGTCGCGTAAACATCGTACCCAACCACAAAGGGCACGCGGTAGAGATCAGAAGAAAAAGCGGCGACCATGGCCGCTCCGATGCCATACCCTATAACCCAGCCAAGGGGCTGAGCCAGTAAAACGACAATCGCAAGCTCGCCCAACAAGACCCGCGCCACTTCCGCGCGGGTGAAGCCGAGCACCCGTAGGCTGGCCAATTCCCGCCCCTGTTCCGAAAGGGAAATGCGGGCAAAGTTGTAGACAACTCCGATGGCAATGATCGCTGCAAGAATGACGTAGACGGTGATCATAACAGTGATGTTTTCGGCCAGCGTCTCTTTGAAACGTGCGATTGTAAGTGCGGTGACAGTCAGGAATTCCGTCTTGGGTGTGGTTTTTGCAGCGGCGTAAAAGGCTCCGCGTGCGGCTTCATCAATTTGCAGGTTCACGCCTGATATCAACGCGTCTTCGCCCATGATCCGGTTAAGCGCCGTCATTTCCATTGCTGCCCCCAAACCGACATACCCCAGCGAGATGCCGCTAACTGGCAGGCTGATGATGGGCCGGGCACCTTCTAGCACTTCGACGGTCACGCGCTCACCGCGTCGCACGTCCAATGCGTTGGCCAATGCTTCGGATATAATCAGCCCCACCTCGGGCATTGCCATCGGGCGCAAGGATGGGTCGAGCACGCGGGACAGGTGTGGGTTTTCGGGCTTGCCCATGATTGACAACCGCTTTGAGCGGTTAAGGTGGCTGATCCTGGCCGTGGCCGATCTGAACGGTTCGGCCACCAGCACGCCCGGCATGTGGCGCGCGGCATAGAGGGCGCGATATGGTTCTGGCGCGCCGAAAACCACCAAGGCGTCGTGACGCTCGGATCGGAAAAAAGTAACATCAATCATGTGATTGATTGAACCAAAGGACCACAGGGATGCCACAAGAAGCGCGACCGACATAGCAACACCAAAGGTGCTTGAGAACGTGCGAAAGGGCCATCGAAAAAGATGCCGGGCAATCATGACCCCGGTCTGACGCAAGGCCAACAGATGCCACAAGGACCATGCCCGATTGCGGTACGCGGGCGGTGCGGGGGGGGCCATGGCCACAGCTGGCGGCAAGGCCACAACCGAACGCACGGCATAAAGTGCGCCTGCCACTGCCGAGATAGCCGTCACGATGGCCGCAAGCCCATAGATTTGCGGATCGCGCGTGAAAACAAGAAAGGGAAAGGAAAAGAATTGGGCATATAGTTGCGCCAGACCTGCGCCCAACCAAGCCCCCGCGACAAAGCCGACCGCGATGCCAAGGGCAGCGATCACCACGACGAATTCCACATAGTGAACTCCAATCGCACGCGAGGAGTAACCGATGGCTTTCAAAAGCCCGATCTGTTCCCGCTCTAGCGTGACCAAACGCGACAACGTCATGTTGACCAGCATCGCGGCAACCAGCAAAAAGATGGGCGGCAAGACCTTTACCATAGCGCTGAGTTGTTTCAGTTCAGCATCTAGAAAGGCATGCGAAACCTGATCCGCGCGGCCAGTGGCCCCAACACCGCCATAGCGGGCCGTCAGGCGATCAAGCGCCTCAATCACCCGGTCTTCCGAAGCGCCGGGCGCCAGCTTCAGCACCACGTTTGAAAATGCGCCTTTAAGGTCAAATGCGGCCTCAAGGCTTGCACGTGGCAGCCAGGCAATGCCAAAGCGCAGCGGGTCCGGCATCATTTGGCCCGGTCCAAGCGCATAGATGAATTCAGGCGACAGCGCGATACCTGTGATGATAAGTGTCCGGCGCTGCCCGTTCACCAAGATGGTCAACGGGTCGCCAACGCGCAGCCGGTGTACCTCCGCAAACCCCTCTGACACGACCACCTCGCTTGTCGATTGCGGACCCGGAATCCTGCCTTGCCTAAGGTGCAACCGGTTCAGGCCCGCGCCCGCAACCTTTGGCAGCGAAACCAGCATTACCGAGCCGGGTTCAACCATGCCAGGCATGTCGAGCAGCCCCAGTTTCACGATCCGCGCCTCGGCTACCAGCACGCCGTCGATGGCTTCGATCTCTCCCATCAGGGCTTGCGGCGCGCGGGTCACATTGGCGAACACATCGGCAAAGCGGTTGGCCTCATAATAGCGTGTCCGCGTTTCGGACAGCGATGAAAAGGCGCCGTTCCCCAAAATCATCGTGGCTACGCCCGCGGCCAACACCAACGCAATAGCCAAAACCTGCGCCCAAAGGCGAACCAGATCCCGTAGCATTTTGCGGCGCAGGGGCGATATCACCATGATATCTCCGAGGGCTTTTTCTTTGTACTATTGACCGTCTCTTCAACAATTTGCCCATCAGCAAAGCGTAAAACACGGTCAGCGATGGCTTGGGTGGCGGCGTTGTGGGTGATGACCAAAGTGGTTGCCCCCACAGCTTTGTTAACCTGCGTCAGCGCCTCTAGCACCTGCACGCCAGTTGCGGAATCAAGCGCCCCTGTCGGTTCGTCGCACAACAGAACTGCCGGATTCTTGGCAATGGCGCGGGCGATGGCGACGCGCTGTTGTTCGCCCCCTGACAACTGCGCCGGAAAATGGTCCCGCCGTTCGGACAGACCGACCAAGGCCAATGCGTCATCGGCCGACATCGGATTGCGGGCGATTTCAGTGACCAGTTGCACGTTCTCGCGCGCGGTCAGGCTGGGCACCAAATTATAGAACTGGAATACAAAGCCCACATGCTTACGCCGAAACTGCGTAAGGCCGTGCGCATCAAGCGC
Organism: Paracoccaceae bacterium; assembly: GCA_017854675.1. Taxonomy (GTDB): domain Bacteria; phylum Pseudomonadota; class Alphaproteobacteria; order Rhodobacterales; family Rhodobacteraceae; genus Sulfitobacter. The sequence goes on from JAFMHE010000314.1 coordinate 3,089, forward strand.
CGTTAACTCATTACCCTTGAACCACGCCTCGCCCGCCGTCGCCGTATCAAGACCTCCGACGATGTTCAAAAAGGTAGACTTGCCTGACCCAGAAGGGCCAAGGATGACTAGAAATTCGCCGCTTGCAGCTTCGAAATCTACCCCGCGCAAGGCATGAACTTCGAACGCACCAGTACGATAGACCTTGGTCAGACCCTTCGTTCGAAACACAGTTTCCACTCTTTGCGTCATGATGCCCAGATCCCCCT
>JAFMHE010000315.1 GCA_017854675.1 Paracoccaceae bacterium
GCAAGACAACTGTGCTGAGCCTGATTGCGCGGCTTTATGATGTGGCAGCGGGCGAGGTCACCATTGGCGGGGAACTGGTGAACCAGCTGCGCATCGACAAGCTGCGCCAGTCGTTTTCCGTGGTGGCCCAGGACATCGTGATTTTCAACAGCTCGATCTGGGAGAACATCCGCTATGTGTTGCCCGAGGCCAGCGATGAACAGATCTGGCGCGCCGCAGAACTGGTGGGCATCGACACGCTGATCCGCGACCGCGGGGATGCGCCGCTGGGGCCCAAAGGATCGCAGCTCTCCGGCGGGCAAAAGCAGCGAATCGCCATTGCACGTGCGTTCCTGCGCGCAGCCCCCATTTTGCTGCTGGATGAGGCCACATCCGCGCTGGACCAGCGCACCGAGGAAAAAGTGCGCGATGCCATCAAAGAGCTGTCGGCGGATAAAACCACCATCATCGTGGCCCACCGTTTGTCCACTGTGACCCATGCAGACAACATTTATGTTCTGGATGAAGGCAAAGTGATCGAAGAGGGCACACATACCGAGTTAATGGCCCTCAAAGGGCTTTATGCCGCCATGTTTACAGCGCAACGCAACAGTTACGGGTAAGTGCAGAGATTGGTCAGCAACGGCCTTTGCACCCTGCCAAGCCTGAAAGGCCTGCGGGTTTGGCGGGGCCGAAATCTGTGATTTTCGCTTATGGTTGACCAAGCGGCATGCACGAAAATTTGAAGCACCCCCTCCCCTAAGGGGGGGTTTACAATTCACTGTACACCTGTAAAAACACTTGTAACTGCTGAATTTCCCAGCGTTTTGCAAAATACCTTTGGCGGATGCGTACAATTATACGGTCGCCAATGATTGGAAGACGGAAACACTAAGTGTCTGAGGTTGAGAACCAAAACGACCTTGAAACAGGTGAAAGCCTCTCTGCCACTCCGGTGATCGCAGAGCCTGTTTCCCTATGGGACACGCTAATCCTAGACCCGACTTTCATCGTGACACAAACCAGTGTGCCGGGCCGCGAAGCTGCCTTTGAGGCGCTGCTGGAGGAGGCACGCGCCGCGATGGCCGCCCCTGAGTATTTCGGCGCGCTGACCATTGCCGAAGGCTGGCCCAGCATCCTGAGCGATCCGGTCACCGCAGATGATCTGCTGCTGTGGCGCCAGAAGATCGAGGTTTACCACGCCGAATACCTGAGCCTTGTCGAGGGTCTTCAGACCGCATTGCCGGAGGCCGAGATCACCGGGCTTGATCTGGCCAGTACGCTGAGCGGGGCGCTTGATACCGCCGCTTTGGCAGGGATTGCCCCAGAGGCGCTCTTTACAGCGGATGCCCCTGAGGGCACGGAGCTGTTGCTGGATCTGGTCGGTGTTGTCGTCCAGACCGCATTTTCACAAACACCTGTCGGTCTTGAGGACATAGAGGCCGAGTTGCCCGAAGCGGTCGCGGCCGCCTTTACAGAAATCTCCGAGGCGGCTTTTGTCGCTGTGGGCAATACGCTGAGCCCGCGCCCGTCAGAGCCGGTTGAGCCGACAGATACGGATGCGCCCACGGTGCCTGCTGATGATGTGCCCGCCTTTAATCCACTCAGTGTGTTCACCGGAACAGACGGCGATGACCTGATTGATCTGGACGCCGCCATGCGCTTCATCGACGGGGGTGCAGGTGTTGATACCGTCACCGTTGGTGGCACGTCCGAGGAAACCTCTGTCACGATCACATCCAGCGGCAGTGTGCTGCTAAAGCCCGCCTCCGGTGACAGCGCCGTCGTCTTGAACGATGTCGAGCGTATCGCATTTGAAGATGGCACATTGGCCTTTGATGATGAGGGGCTGGCCGGTCAGGCCTACCGGCTCTATCAGGCCTGTTTTGACCGCACACCCGATGTCGAGGGGCTTGGGTTCTGGATCAAGCTCTTGGACGAGGGCGCGATCGATCTGAACCAGGCCGCGAACTTCTTTCTTGCCTCGGAAGAATTCGCCGACGTTTACGGCCCCCCGAACGATCTGTCCGATATTCACTATCTGGCGCTGCTTTATGCCAATGTGCTGGACCGCGCCCCCGATCTGGAAGGGTTCAGCTTCTGGCGCTCTGCGCAGGAAGAAGGCATCACGCGTGCCGATATGCTGGTGTTCTTTTCAGAGAGCGCGGAAAACGTCGCACAGGTTGCCCCTGCCATTGATGATGGCATCTGGTACATCTGACAGGCTGAACCGGCGCCCGCCCTGGGGCGCAAATCACTAGCGGCTCAGGCGGGACGCAAGGCGCGTTTTCAGCAGCCCCCCTTCGTCAGACATGCCTTTCAGCAGATGCCGCGCGCGGCGCGCCAGCAACGCCGATGCGGTGTCTTCTTGGGCATAAGACGCCACTTGGGCGATGCCCGCCGCATAGAGTGCGGGTGTGTGATACCTCTCAAGCCGGGCACGCCCTGCGGTGCCTATGCTGCGCCCCAGATGGCGGTCGGCGTTCAGGTCGTTCAGCAGTTTGACCAGACCTTTGTGTTCATCCTCACGCGATATTTTGAAAACCGTCTCGTCCGGCAGGCTGCCGTACCAGCCCAGATCAGACACCACAGAGGCCGCAGAAGCGTTCCAGATGCGCAGCTGGCTGCCGGATGCCTCGCCCATCGTAGGATAGCGCAGGTTGAAGATCAGATGCGCCTGTCGCAGGCATTCATCAAGCTGTGGTTCAGAAACAAAGCCGTGGATTTTGACGCGGTCCGTTAAGTCTAGTTCTTCAATACGGTCCCGTATGTAGGACGGGTCCCAGACATTGCCCATGATGTCGAATTGAAAGTCGATGTCATGGCGTACCGCACTCAGCGCATCCAGCACCGCGTCCAGCCGCCGGTTCGGACCGATGTAGCCAAATTGCGCAAACCGCAAAGGACCGTCCTGCGCGCGCGCAGCAGAGGGTGCAGTGGCCGAAGGCCGAAACGGCAGATCAAGCTGGTAGACCGGCACAAAATCGCGCGCAGTGGCCGCATCAAAGGCGGCAGGCGTATGGCTCAGAACACCGGTGGCGCGGCCCATCGTCAGCTCGAACCCCGGTGCGGTCATTGCCACGTCCAGCGCACCCATTTTGCCGTCCAGCAGTTTGGCCGCCAGATCACGCCCTTGCTCGCCGTACCAGCGCGTCATCCCTGCACGGTAGACATCCCCGTCAAAGCGGTCGTTCAGAATGGCCTCGTTGCACAATTCCTGAATGGCCAGATCATGCAGCACGATGATCGAAGGCAGACGTTGCGCAAGGCGCAGAAACCCGCTGTGATAAACCCATGAATTGCCGATGTGGATGAACACCACATCGTCTGTCCCGCGCCCTGTCAGATCACGCGGCA
>JAFMHE010000316.1 GCA_017854675.1 Paracoccaceae bacterium
ACAATGCGGCGGACCCGCTTTCGACCGTGGATGGGAACAGCTACATCGAATTTTCGCTGTCAACATTTTTCTGAACATCCCAGATGGCTTGGCACAGCAGCCCTCACGAGGGCCTCAGCAGCCGACTGCCTAGAGTAGATCATGATGCTAGAAAGCGCTCTCGTTCTCGGCTAGTGATTGAGCATCTTTTTTATTGAGGACGCCCCCGTGAACCCGCTCAACCAATTTGAGGCCGACTTCAATGCGGCTTATAGCTCAATTCTCAGCCTGATGGGGCAAGTTTCGCAGCCGGCACCCCCTGCGACACCTAACGTGCTGAGCATTACAGTGAGCGCGTATCTTGCTGTGCTAGACAGTTATGAACAGGCCTTGCGGGCCATTCCTCTCGAAAACCTAAACAGTATTTCCCCATACCTGTTGGAAAGTCTGGACGCCCAGAGCCAGGCCTATATTCAGGCGCTCAAAGACCAGGACTTTGCCACAGTGCTGGCCCCGTTGAACGCGGGCCGGTCTTTTGTAGCCAGCGCCGATCCCAGCTCAACCATGCGGGATTTCATCATATCGGTAAATCCTGACTATGACTTCGGGGGCACCACCACCACGCCCACCCCAACGCCGACCGCTCCACCCGTTGATGCTCCGTCTAATGATGAAGTGGTTCAGGCGCTTGCCGACTATCAAGCGCAGCTCAACGCAGTTTTGTGGACCGCACAAGACGGCGTGTTCGTCTCGCCGAATTTCCGGATCGATGAGGCCACCGGCGCGTGGACCTCTCAGCAGGCCGATGGCCCCAATGTCAGTGGCACCACATTGGCCAGTTTCTACACAGAGCTGGGCAATGCCGCAGCGCGGGCGCTTATGTCTTTCATCGCCGCGCGTCAGGAGGTTCTGGATGCCATTGTCGCCGGGGGGACGCAGGCAAATGATTTGACGGCAGTCGTTGCCGCAGCCGAGACCGCGGCCCGCCAGGCCTTTGAGACCCTGCAAAACCTCGGGGCCCAACTGACCGGACAAGGCACGTCAAACCTTTCTTCTGTCGAGGCCCAGGCCAATGCACAGGCGCAGGCCTTGCTTGACAGTTTCAACAGCGGACTTGCGGGTCTAAATGGGGCGTTAGACACTCTTATTTTTGGCTCACGCAACTCTGATCCCACATTTGTTGTCAGCCCAGACGGGACCGCGACGGGCAGTGCCCATGGGGATTGGTTCTATCTGTCACAAAAGGCCGATGTTTTTGACGGGCTTGCGGGGAATGACATTCTGTTTGGCCTTCAAGGCGATGACAACCTGAACGGGGCCGCAGGCGAGGATCAGCTTTTTGGCGGCCTGGGGAATGACAATCTATTCGGCGGCACCCAGGATGACATTCTGGTGGGTGGCAAGGGCAATGACACGATCGATGGCGGCGACGGCACGGGCGATATGGCCAGTTTTGACGGGGCTCTGGGGCGCTATACCTTGCAATTTTCAAAAGACGGAGGCGTCATTGTCCAGGACCGTTTGACCGACGCAGAGGGCACCGACAGGCTCACGAATGTCGAAAAGCTGTCCTTTGGTGAAGGTGTCTCCATCTTTACGGATGGAACGATCAATCTGGACCTCATCCAGGGCATCACCCGCCTTGATCAAGTCCAGATATCGGCCTTCATCGAATTATACGTGGCTTACTTCAACCGTGCCCCGGATGCGCTTGGCCTGTATTTCTGGGGCACGGTTTTTGCAAACGGCCTCTCGTTGGAGCAAATCGCCACCTTGTTTCTTGACCAGGACGAAACGCGTGCCGCCTATCCGGTGGGAGAGACAAATCTCGCTTTTGCCACGCAGGTCTATTCCAATGTCCTTGGACGGGTCCCCGACCAGGACGGTTTGGCCTTTTGGGAAGCGCAGCTGACCAGCGGGAACGTCAGCAAGGGGGCCTTTATCCTTCAGGTTATCCGCGGGGCCAAGGCGGGCTGGGATGAAAATGCCTCTCAGGCGTTCATCGACCTGAAGGTGCAGGACCGCGCCTATCTTAACAACAAGACAGATATCGGCACCTATTTCTCTGCAATCAAAGGGCTTTCGGATGTGAATGATGCATCCGAAGCGATGCAGCTATACGTGCGGGGGGATGACACGACCATTCAGACAGCAATTGCTGAGATTGACCGTGATTACGCCCAGGCCGTGGCATCCGACAGCGGCGAGCTTGTTATTCAGCTGGTTGGTGTGACGAGTGACCCTTTCGCGGCATAAGGCAGAAGGGGACAAACGGTCTTGTGTTCAAAGCGCCAACCGGGCGCGGATGCCCGCGCGGATTGCTGCCAGATCGGCGCTGTCATAGGATGCGGCTTCAGCGCTTAATGTGGCATTGGGCATATTATTGGCCAAGGTAACCGCAAGCTCAACTTCGCAGTCGATCTCCGCCTCATTCCGAAGGTCTAGCCTTTCGAAACTAAAGGGGCCCAAGGGCACTTTTCCTCTCATCGCCATTTCAAAGACCTTGCTAAAAGGCGAGGCTGACATCCGGCCGGTAGGCATAGGTGCAACTGCTAGAAAACGAAACCATGTTGCACCAGAGGTGTGCAAAGACTTTAAGATAGATCCATCCGGCCGTAGCGCATTGGTTGGACTGGCCACGATGCATTTCTGAAGCATGTCTGAAAGCCAGACGGCCCTTTGCTCCAAATTTCCTGGATCACAAACATATCTGATCCCGATGGGCTGCTGATCTGCGCAAACAACTTTCTTTATAGCCGCGTCAAACGTAAGCATACAGGGAACCCCCTCTATTCTGGCCTGATTTGATCTGAGATTATTGCGCGAGGCTTGTCGAATTGGCTGGCGTGATATGGGGATTTTCAGATGGTTAAAGTGGAGCATGGGCGGGGTTCCAAATACGCGGACGCCTTTAAACGGCAGCTTGTTGCGGAAAGCCGGGCGGATGGCGTTAGTGTTGCGATGGTATCAAAGCGGCATGGCGTGGCCAGAAATCGAATATATGCTTGGCGCAACGATGCGCGATTTCAGCCTGACGGATCGGGGTTCGGCGTTTTCACCCCTGTTGAGGTTGCTGATGTGGGAGCAGCGGATACGCTATCGCCGCCTATATCCCCGACTTTGCCTGCGCCCCGGATCGAGATCACGCTTGAGAACGGACGCAGCCTTGTTGTGAGTGACGGCGTTGATGCGGGCTTTGTTCTGGAGCTGGTACGTGGGCTGGTCGCATGATCCCAGTATCGGCAGATGCAAAGATCTGGCTTGCGGCGGGTGTCACGGACATGCGGCGCGGGTTTAACGGGCTTTGGGCCAATGCACATAGGCATGCGGCGTCCATGCGTTGATCAGAACCGC
>JAFMHE010000085.1 GCA_017854675.1 Paracoccaceae bacterium
CAATGATCGTCACACCGTCAACTTCGCCCACGCGGGTAAACCGCCGGTTAACGCCACCAAACGCCGCCAGTGCCGCCTTGATCGCATCCCGTTTCATGCCCAGATGCCGCGCCACCGCCACCGCGGACAGCGCGTTTGACACGTTATGATCGCCGGGCATCGGCAAAGTGCAGCCTTCGATCACGCTGTCTTCAGCCTGCAAATGTATGTCGAAATGCGCCACACCATTTTTATAGGTCAGATTGCGCGCCCGCACGTCGGCTTGGGCATTGAACCCGTAGGTCATCACCCGCCGGTCGGTAATCTTGCCGACCAGTTTTTGCACTTCTTCATCATCGGTGCAGCAGACCGCCAGCCCGTAAAACGGAATGTTAGACACGAAATCAAGGAAACCCTGACGCAGGTTATCAAATGTCCCCCAATGCTCCATGTGCTCGGGGTCGATGTTGGTCACAATGGCGATGGTCGCGGGCAAACGGTTGAAAGTGCCGTCGCTCTCATCGGCCTCCACGACCATCCATTCGCCCTGCCCCATCCGCGCGTTAGACCCATAAGCGTGAATGATCCCGCCATTCACAACCGTCGGATCAATCCCGCCCGCCACCAGCAATTCCGCGACCAGCGTCGTGGTCGTGGTCTTGCCATGTGTGCCCGCCACCGCGATGTTGGATTTCAGGCGCATCAATTCGCCCAGCATCTCGGCGCGGCGCACAATCGGCAATCCCGCCAGACGCGCCGCATCCAGTTCCGCATTGCCGGGTTTGATCGCGGATGAAATGACGACAACCTCAGCATCCACGATGTTCTCGGCCTTCTGGCCAACGAATATCTTGGCCCCCAAACCGGCCAGCCGGTCGGTGATCTTGGTCCCCTTCAGATCAGATCCCTGCACCACATAGCCATGGTTCAACAGCACTTCGGCAATGCCCGACATGCCGATCCCGCCGATGCCGACAAAATGGATCGGCCCCACATCGGTCGGCAGCTTGGTGACGTTCATCTCTCGTTTCCTTCTTGATCGGGCACCGCAATGGCCCCGCTATTCTGGGCCAGCGCTTCAACCATCTGCGCAAGCGTCTCTGCGGCCTCGGGCTTGCCCACCGAAAAGGCCGCTTGTGACATCTGCAATGCGCCCTGCGGGTTGCTCAGGATCATTTCGATCTGCGCGCTCATGCTTTCGGGGTTGGCCATCGCCTCGGGCACCATGATGGCCCCGCCTGCCTCGACCAATCCACGCGCGTTGGCGGTCTGATGATCGCCCGTCGCCGCAGCAAAAGGGATCAGGATCGCAGGCCGCCCGATCACGGAAATATCCGCCACAGACGATGCCCCCGCCCGGCTGATGACCAATTGCGCCTCTGACATCCGGCGCGGCACATCGTCAAAAAACGGGCGCACATCCGCATCAATGCCCGCTTCGGCATAGAAATCCGCGACCCGCTGGCCGTCTTCGTCGCGCGCCTGATGGCTGACGCGCAGGTTGCGCAGCATGTCCATCGGCAGCCCCGCAATCGCTGGCGGCACCACATCGCTTAATATCCGCGCCCCCTGAGAGCCGCCCATCACAAGCACCTCCATCGGGTAATCACCGGGCGGAATGTACCCCGCGCCCGCACGTTCCAGCACCGATCTGCGCACCGGATTGCCGACATGCACACCCTCGACACCCTCGGGCAAAGTCGTGGGCCATGTCCCGCAAGCGATCCGGTCAACGCGCTTGCTGAACAGCTCGTTCACGCGGCCCAGCACGCCGTTTTGCTCATGGATCATACGTGGCAAGCGCAGCAATGTCGCCGCCCCCAGCGCCGGAATGCTTGGATAGCCGCCAAAGCCCACAACCACGCTCGGCTTTTCGCGGATCATGCGCACCGCAGCGCCCATCACCCCCAGCCCGATCCGGAACGGCACCAGCAATTTGGCCAGCAGCCCGCCCCGCGCAAAAGTAGCCGAAGACACCTGTATAATTTCAACCGCATCAGGAAAGCCGCCGGTATAGCGCGCGCCGCGTGCATCCGTAGACAGACGCACCCGCCAGCCACGCGCCAGCATCACCTCGGCCAAGGCCTGTGCCGGGAACATATGGCCGCCCGTGCCGCCCGCCGCGATGATCAATAAAGGTGCTTTCATTCTGTCCTTGTCCAAACGCGCGTCACCTGGGACGCACACGCCCTAAAATGTCGGAAATTTCGCCCTGTGGGCGGGTCCGCGTAAAGGCCAGCAACATGCCGACCGCAATACCCGATGCAATCACCGAACTGCCGCCATAACTGACAAACGGCAACGTCATGCCCTTGGCTGGCAACAACCGCACGGCCACGCCCATGTTGATCATCGCCTGAACACCAAACATGCACGCCAGCCCTGTGCCCGCCAAGCGGATAAACGGATCACGCTCGCGCACCAACCGCAGCAACGATCGCACGACGATACCGGTATAAAGCGCGATGATGCAGAGCACCAGGATTAGGCCATATTCCTCCGCCGCGACCGCGATGATAAAATCCGTGTGCGCGTCCGGCAGATAGCGTTTCACCTCGCCCTCGCCAACGCCGACACCGAACAAACCGCCTTCACGGATCGCATTGGTCGCATATCCCAACTGCGTCGTCGGATCGACATCCGCGCTTAAAAACCCGTCAATCCGGCGGGCAAAGTGTTCGGAATTGGAATACGCGACAGAGCCTGCAATGATCACCAGTCCCGCCATGCCCACCAGCAAGGTAATCGGCGCACCGGCAATGAAATACATCACGCCCCAGCCAAACAGCACCAGACAGGCCTGACCAAAGTCAGGCTGCAACGCCAGCATCAGCACGATCGAGATGCACAGCGCAAACGACCACGTCTTGCCCGGTGGGCCGTTGATCTCCAATGAGGCGGCCATCATCCAGGCCGCAGCCACGACAAATCCGGGCTTAAGAAACTCGGACGGCTGGAAACTGGCAAAGCCCAACGAATACCACCGCGTCGCCCCCTTGCCAAAATCCGTCCCGAAAAACGGCAACAGCGCCAATGCGACGAACGCAGCAACAAAGCCCAGAAACGCCAGACGCCGCACCACCACAGGCGTCATCATTGACGTCAGCACCATCGCAATCAGCGCCAGCGCTCCAAAGATCATCTGCCGCTGCACGTAATGAAACGGCTCGAACCCGTTTTTTGCGGCCAACGGCGGCGAGGCCGCAAACCCAAGCAGCAATCCGATGCCAAACAGCATCAGAATGCAGGACATGGTCCATTTATCAACCGTGCGCCACCATTTGGGAAGAACCGGTTCGGCGTCCCTCACGGGAACCGCACCATAGACCATTTCTGTCATGGGTACTGCCTTATACTGCCTCAAATGCCCTTTACGGGCCGCCCCATTTTGGGGTCGTTACACGCAGTGTATCGCGAATTGCGCGCTTGGGCTAGGCCTTTTGAACCGGTCGCTCCGTGGATACGTCCACCGCTGGCACTGACTGCGCCATCGCCCGCCCGCCGCCTGCGACAGCAAGGCCCCACGCGCGAACTTGACCCCATGGCGCGAAGCAGGCAAAGCCAGCCTATGCAAGTAGACACAGCAATCATAGGCGCAGGCGCCGCAGGCATGATGTGCGCGGCCCACGCAGGCGGTCGCGTGTTGGTCATTGACCACGCAAAAGCACCGGGCGAGAAAATCCGCATTTCCGGCGGCGGGCGCTGCAATTTCACCAATATGTATTGCACGCCTGACAGCTTTATCTGCGCCAACCCGCATTTCGCGAAATCGGCGCTTGCCCGCTATACGCAATGGGATTTCATCGAACTGGTCGACCGCCACAACATCCCGTGGCACGAAAAAAACCTTGGTCAACTCTTCTGCGACAATTCTGCAAAAGACATCATCGCCATGCTGCGCGCAATGATGGACGCGGCAGGCGCGCAACTGCATTTGCAAACATCCGCCAGCGGTTTTGCAAAGTCGGGCAATGGCTTCACCTTCATCCTGCACAGCGGTGACAAAACCACCCAAGTCACAACCCGCAATCTGGTGATCGCCACAGGGGGCAAATCCATCCCGAAAATGGGCGCGACCGGTTTTGCCTATGACATCGCGGCACAGTTCGGCCTGCCGGTCACCGACACCCGCGCAGGGCTGGTCCCCTTCACGTTTACCGATGGCCGCTTTGCACCGATCTCGGGCACCGCCACGCCCGCCCGCGTCACCGCAAACAACACGAGCTTTGATGAGGCGCTGCTCTTTACCCACCGCGGCCTCTCCGGCCCTGCGATCCTGCAAGCATCGTCCTATTGGCACGAGGGCGAGGCAATTACCCTCAACCTGTCCCCTGAAAACGACTTGCTGGATAAACTCCGCACGCAGCGCCAAACATCCGGCCGCCGCAACCTGACCACGGAACTGGCGCACCACCTGCCCGCCCGTCTGGTCGATCACCTGAGCACGCAAATGGACCTGTCGGGCAACCTTGCCGACTGGTCCGATGCACGGCTTGGCGATCTGTGCCGTGATCTGCAAAACTGGGTGCTGCACCCCTCGGGCACCGAAGGCTACCGCACCGCCGAAGTCACCCTTGGCGGCATCGACACCGACGCGCTCAATTCACGCAGCATGGCGGCCAAGACCGATCCAAACCTCTATTTCATCGGCGAAGCGGTGGACGTGACCGGCTGGCTCGGCGGATATAATTTCCAATGGGCGTGGTCATCCGGCATGGCCTGCGCGCGTGATATCGCTGATCAAAATTAACGAAAAATTAATTAAATCAGCATGTTACCCATGGGTAACCGCTAAACGCCCGTCACCGCCTGCACTTGCGCGATAAAATCATCGCCGCGCCGCTCAAAGCTATCGTACTGATCAAAGCTTGCCGCGGCGGGCGCCAGCAACACCACATCGCCCGCCTCGGCATCCCTGACCGCCGACGCCACCGCCTGCGCCATGGTCCCGCACACCTCCGCCTCGACCTGCAACTGCATCGCAAAACCCGCCGCCTCGCGTCCGATCACATAGGCCTTGCGCACATTGGCTTGTCCCTCGGTCAAGCCTTCAAGCCCGCCTTCTTTCTCCAAGCCACCACATATCCAGCGGATATTCTTGAACGCCGCCAGCGCCTTGGCCGCTGAATCCACATTGGTCGCCTTACTGTCATTCACAAACCGCACGCCATCAACCTCGGCGATGGTCTGCGACCGGTGCGGCAATCCGCCAAACGTGTGAAACGCCGCCTCAATGACCTTGGGCGCAAGCCCCAAAGACCGGCATGCCGCATAGGCCGCACAGGCATTCTGATGGTTATGCGCCCCCGGCAAACCTGCCACGCTGCGCAAATCAATCGACGCGATCTGCTTGCCCTTGCGCATCTCCGCCAGAAAGCCCTTGCGTGCAAAGACGTTCCACCCCGGCCCGGTCAACTTGCCCGCCGCCGACACGCGGATCACCCGATCATCTGTCGGTCCCTCGCTCAATTGCCCCGCCAAAAACCGCCCCTCGACCTCGTCCACACCGATCACCGCACGGTCCGGCCCGCCTTCAGCGAACAACCGCCGCTTGGCCGCGAAATAACCGCCCATCCCGTGATGCCTGTCCAGATGATCCGGACTAAGATTGGTAAAAACCGCCACATCCGGCGTCAGATTGCGCGCCAGATCGGTCTGGTAGGACGACAGTTCCAAAACCACGACCTCCCCGTCTACCGCCGGATCAATGTCCAACACCCCGCGCCCGATGTTACCCGCCAACTGACAAGGCCGTCCGACATGTTCCAGAATATGGTGGATCAACGCAGAAGTCGTCGATTTCCCGTTCGAGCCGGTCACAGCAATGACGCGCGGTGCGGTATCAAATTCCGACCATTCAGCGCTCGCAAAACTCTGGAAAAACAACCCGATGTCATTGTCCACCGGCACGCCTTCGGCCAGTGCTGCCACAACAACCGGATTGGGCGCAGGATACAGATGCGGAATGCCGGGGCTCACGATCAGCCGCGCCACATCCTCGAACGCACCAGCCTTCTTCAAATCCAGACAGGCAAACCCCTCCGCCTCTGCAGCCTCACGCGCGGCAGGATTATCATCCCAGCATACCGGCACCGCACCGCCCGCCGCCAATGCCCTTGCCGCCGCCAAACCAGACCGCCCCAACCCTAAAACCGCGACCTTCGCCCCTGTCAAACCCTGAACCGGTATCATCGCAAACTCCCCATCAGACCGGGTTCCCCCGCCCTTCTTTCTTTTTGGCCCTAAATATTTCGGAGGTGTGGAGGCAGAGCCTCCACCAAGGCGCGCACGCGCCTTTCAGCGCACCTTCAGCGTCGCCAGACCAATCATCGCGAGGATGAGCGAAATGATCCAGAACCGGATCACAATCTGCGGCTCCGCCCAGCCCTTTTTCTCGTAATGATGATGGATCGGCGCCATTAAAAACACCCGCCGTCCCGTGCGCTTGAAATACAGAACCTGAATAATCACACTCAACGCTTCGACGACAAACAAACCGCCGACAATAGCCAACACCAACTCATGCTTGGTCGCCACCGCAATCGCGCCCAGCGCGCCCCCCAAGGCCAGCGATCCGGTATCACCCATGAAAACCGCAGCAGGCGGTGCGTTGTACCAAAGAAAGCCCAGACCGCCGCCAAAAATACCGGCAGTAAAAATCAAAATCTCGCCCGTGCCCGGCACATAATGCACATCCAGATAATCGGTGAAATCGACGCGGCCCACCGCATAGGAAATTACGCCCAACGTGCCCGCCGCAATCATCACCGGCATGATTGCCAGACCATCCAACCCGTCCGTCAGGTTCACCGCATTCGCCGCCCCCACGATCACGATGATCGCAAACGGCACAAAGAAATACCCCAGGTTGATCAGCGTGTCCTTGAAGATCGGCAAGGCCAATTGGTACTGCAACGTGTCAGGATGGTATTGCGCCGCCCAGTATCCTGCGATGCCCGAAATCAGAAACCCCAGCGCCAGCCGCAACTTGCCCGATACGCCGTTTGTGTTCTGCTTGCTGACCTTGGCGTAATCATCCGCAAACCCGATGGCTGCAAAACTCATCGTGACGAAAAGCACGATCCAGATAAACGGATTATCCAGCCGCGCCCACAGCAGCGTGGAGGTCAGCAAAGCACCCACAATCAGCAGACCGCCCATCGTTGGGGTGCCTGCCTTGGCGAAATGCCCTTCGGGGCCGTCATCCCGGATCGGCTGGCCCTTGCCCTGCTTGCGCCGCAGCACCGCGATCAGCGGTTTGCCAAACAGGAAACCAAACACCAGCGCGGTCATGAACGCACCACCGGCGCGGAACGTGATGTAGCGGAACAGGTTAAAAAAGTCGCCGCCATCTGACAGCAGGGTTAACCAATACAGCATACTTACGTCCTTAATTCAGTCTGGCTTAATTCAGTCTGGCGGGACACCAGATCTAGGCGGTCAGGTCCGGATGGCCCATTTTATGGATTGCGTCAACTATAGAGCCCAGCTTCATCGACAATGAGCCCTTGGCCAGCACAACATCGCCACTGTCGAGCGCCGAACTCACGTGTGGCAGCATCTCGGCCGCCGTTTCAAACCAATGGCCGCGCTGGTGTTCGGGCAACAGATTGTAGAGCGACTTCATCAAAGGACCGATGCAGTGGATCACATCCAGTGATTGGGTGGCGGGCAAATGCGCCAGCCCTGCGTGCAGCGCGATGTCGTCGGGCCCCAGTTCTTTCATGTCGCCCAGAAACGCGATGCGGCGGCCTTTGCTGACGCGGCCAATGTCGTGTTTGACCTCCGCTGCCGCCAACACCTCAAGCGCTGCGGCCATCGAAGTCGGGTTGGCATTATAGCTGTCGTCGATCAGATCAAGGGTCAGATGCCGCTCCACCGGATCAAGCACAATGGTTTCGCGCACGCCGCGCCCCTTGTAAGGCTGCCAGCGCCCCAAAGACGCAGCGGCCAGCGCCAGATCACCGCCCAGCGCATGCACAACGGCCAAGGCCCCCAGCCCGTTCATCGCAAAATGCCGCCCCGGCGTCGCGATCTTGAACAACAGCGGCGCGCCCTCGAATTCGGCCTGCACCACCGTTGCATCCGCCTGCAACATGACATCCTTCAGCTTGAACTGAAATCCGTGTTCGCCGAACTCCAGCTCGTGCAGTTTGCAGTCGACAGCCTTTGCCATCAAGATCGCCGCATGTTCGATATCTGCGTTGATCACAGCGGTTCCCGCGACGGGCACCCCTTCAAAGATCGACGCTTTTTCGACCGCGATTCCGGCCACGTTTTCGAAGGCTTCCAGATGCGCTGCCGCCACGGTCGTGACCATCGCCACATCAGGGCGCACCATGCGGGCCAGCGGGGCGATCTCACCGGGGTGGTTCATGCCAATCTCGATAATCGCGTATTCGGTATCTGCGGGCATCCGTGCCAAGGTCAGCGGCACACCCCAGTGGTTGTTATAGCTGTCCACG
The DNA here is from genome assembly GCA_017854675.1 of Paracoccaceae bacterium. GTDB lineage: Bacteria > Pseudomonadota > Alphaproteobacteria > Rhodobacterales > Rhodobacteraceae > Sulfitobacter. The sequence continues at coordinate 8,445 of JAFMHE010000085.1, forward strand.
GACGCATGCGCGCGGCCTTGATCCGACAGCATCGCCAGCAGCATTTCCTTGGTCGAAGTTTTACCAACACTGCCTGTGACGGCGGCCACCTTGGCGTTGGTGCGGGCGCGGGCAGCAATGCCAAGCCGCTCCAGACCATTCAGAACATCGTCCACAATCAACAAGGGCGCGTCCGCAGCGAGCCCGTCGGGCACATGGCTGACCAAGGCGGCGCCTGCGCCTTTTTCCAATGCAGCCGCGACAAAATCATGGCCGTCCCGCACATCTTTCAACGCCACAAACAGATCACCGGGTTGCAGGGTGCGGGTATCAATCGACACGCCCTCGCAGGCCCAATCGCCTTGCGCGCGTCCCCCTGTTGCGGCTGCGGCCTCACTACTCGTCCACAAACTCATGCGAGCCTCCCATCCAGTGCCGCGACCGCGACGCTGGCCTGTTCTACATCATCAAAGGGCAAGACGTCATCGCCGACGACCTGCCCGCTTTCATGCCCCTTGCCCGCGACCAAGAGCGCGTCTCCGGGGCCGATCATATCAACACCGCGCAGGATCGCTTCGGCGCGGTCGCCGACTTCCAACGCACCGGGCGCCCCCGCCAGAACCGCCGCGCGGATGGTGGCGGGGTCCTCGGACCGGGGGTTGTCATCGGTGACGATCACGGCGTCGGCATGGGCATGGGCAGCCGCACCCATAAGCGGACGTTTCGTGGTATCGCGGTCCCCACCGGCACCCACGATTGCCACCAGACGGCCCATCACATGCGGGCGCATCGCCCGCAGCGCGGTTGCGATGGCATCGGGCGTATGGGCGTAATCAACAAACACGGCGCCGCCATTGTCGCGCGTTGCGGCAAGCTGCATGCGGCCCCTGACCGTTGTCAGATGTGGCAACGTGTCAAACACATCCGCCGCGTTCGCACCACAGGCAATGACCAGACCAGCGGCCAGAAGCACGTTGTCGGCCTGAAAGCCGCCGATCAGTTCAAGCCGCTTTTGATAGGTCTTGCCGCGCCAGTCGAAACGCAGGTCTTGGCCCGTTGCATCAAACCGTTGACCGGTCAGGTGCAAATCGCCACCATCCCGGCCTACGGTGATCACGGTGCAGCCGCGCGCGCGGGCAATCGCGGCCATGTCGACGCCTTTGGGATCGTCGATGTTGATCACGGCGGTCCCGTCCTCGGGCAGCACGCGAGAGAAAAGACCGGCTTTGGCGTCAAAATACGCCTCGAATGTCTCGTGATAATCAAGGTGATCTTGGGTGAAATTGGTAAAACCTGCCGCCTTCAACACCACACCGTCCAAGCGGCGCTGGTCGAGCCCGTGCGAGGACGCCTCCATCGCGGCGTGGGTGATGGCGTTATCGGCGGCATCACGCAGGGCGCGGTGCAAAGTGATCGGCTCTGGCGTGGTGTGGGCCAGCGGGGCGGTCCACGCGCCCTCGACCCCGGTGGTGCCAAGGTTCACGGCGTTCAACCCCATCTCGATCCAGATCTGGCGCACGAAGGTAGAGACGGAGGTTTTGCCGTTGGTGCCTGTGACCGCGATCATGGTTTGGGGTTGCTTGCCGAAATAGAGGGCGGCTGTGCGTGCCAATGCTTCGCGCGGTTGATCAGAGATGATCAGTGCAGCGCCCGCTTGGGTGATTGCATCGCCCACCAATGCGGCACCTCTGGCATCCGTCAGGATCGCAACAGCGCCTTGTTCAAGGGCCGATGCCACAAATGATGCGCCGTGGACCTTTGATCCGGGCATGGCGGCGAACAAACAGCCTGCGCGGACGCGGCGGCTGTCGACTTCAATCGCCAAGATGAGGGGATTCGCACCATTTGACGCCATCAAACCCAATGAATTCAAAGTAACGGGTTCGGGGCTGACCATGGCTTGGGCCTTTGGGGTTAATTGCTGCCCGTGAGCGTTATCACAGGCTCTGAGCCGGGTTCAACAGTTGGTCGCACGCCCAGCAAGGGCGCCACGCGGCGCACCATCTCTGCGGCGACAGGAACGGCGGTCCAACCGGCGGTGCGGCGCGGTTTGTCACCAGAGGTTTCAACCGGTTCATCCAAGGTCACGATCAGCACATATTTGGGGTCATGCGCGGGAAAGATCGACGCAAATGTCGCGATGACTTTGTCGTCGTAATAGCCACCCCGCGCGCGCGGTTTGTCGGCTGTGCCGGTCTTGCCGCCGATATGATAGCCGGGCACCTCGGCAAAGCTGGCGGTGCCCTTGGTCACGACCTTGCGCAGGATGCGACGGCCATCTGCAGCGGCATGGTCGGACATGACGCGAGGACCCAGTTGCGGCCCGTCCTTTTTCATCAAGGTGGGGGACACTTTGAAACCGCCATTAGCGATTGCCGCGTACCCGGCGGCCAAGTGCATGGGACTGCTGGATAATCCATGACCGTAAGAGATTGTTACGCTGGACAGATCGGTCCAGCGTTTGGGCAGCAAGGGCTTGCCGCCGTTGGCCTCTACGATCTCAAAAGGTGTCGCCTCAAAGAACCCCATGCTTTGCAGAAATTCCTGCTGGCGTTGAGATCCGATACTGAGAGCCATGCGGCCCGTGCCCCGGTTGGAGGATTTCACGATGATGTCAGTGACAGAAAGCGGTCCGTAGTTTTTGCCCTGAAATTCGCCGATATTGAAGCCACCGACCCGCATCGGGCCTTTGGTCTCAATCACGGTTTCCGCGTTCACCAACCCCAGATCAATCGCTTGAACAGCGGCAAAGATTTTAAAAACCGAACCCAGTTCATACACGCCTTGCACGGACCGGTTGAAGAGTGGGCTGTCAGAGGCATCGCCGTCGACTGCGGGACGCGGGCGGTCGTTGGGGTCAAACGACGGCAACGAAACAACGGAAATGACCTCGCCGGTGTGCACGTCCATCAAGACCGATGTCGCCCCTTTGGCGTTCATCAGTTTCATGCCACCCCACAGCACCCGTTCAGACGCGGCCTGTACCGTCAGGTCGAGCGAGAGTTGCAGCGGTTTGCCCGCATTCGCCGGATCGCGCAGGTAGTCGTCAAAGTATTTCTCGACGCCTGCCACACCGATCACTTCGGCTGCGTGCACGCCTTCCTTGCCATAGCTGGCACCGCCCATCACATGCGCGGCGAGGCTGCCGTTCGGATAAAGCCGCATGTCGCGGGGCGCGAACAACAGGCCCGGATCGCCAATGTCGTGCACGGCCTGCATCTGCTCGGGAGAGATTTTCTTTTTGACCCACAGGAATTTACGCTTGCCGGTGAAGTCCTTGATCAGGCGTTCTTCATCCAGATCAGGGAATACTTCGACCAGCTTTTGCGCGGCCATCAGCGGATCAACCATGTGAAGCGGCTGTGCATAGAGTGCATGGGTGTCAAAGTTCGTCGCCAGCAGGTTGCCGTTACGGTCCACGATGTCGGCACGGCTGGCCGAGATGACGGAGCCCGGCGCATGCGCGCGCGGTTCAACCGGGTCTGATGTGGCCATAAGCCCCATGCGCCCGCCAATCACGGCAAAGGCGCAGAAAAAGAACACGCCCATAACGAGCAGACGCCCTTCGGCACGCAGACGGGACTGGTCGCGCATCTGTTCGTGGCGGATGCGCTTGTTTTCCCGCTCAATCGCGTCGGGGTTTTCGCCCTTTTGACGTGCTTCCAAGATACGGGCCAGCGGGCGCAGGGGCGTGCGGATCATAGCGGGTCCTCCTCTGTGGCCGGGGCGTCCATGGTCGACACATCAATGCCGCCTGTGATTGCCAGCGGTGGTGGTGGCGGAAAGGCGATCTCATCGACATTGCCGAATTGGTCAGGGTGCAGGGGCAACAGGTTGAGGCGGTCAAAGTTGATGACGGCCAAATCACTCAGCCGCTCGGGGCGGTTTTGAAACGCCCATTCGGCGCGCAGGACGGCAAGGCGGGCGTGCGCCTCGCGGATGTCGGAATGCAACCTGTCCGCGTCACCCAGCGCCTGCTGGGTCGCATAGTTTTCGCGGTAGGCCCAGAACGCGAGGCCGATCACCATGAGAGAGGTCAATATATATAGAAAAGCGCGCATTATTCGTCTTCGCCCCCCAGAAGTCCTTTGACCATCGGCATGCCCAGTGATTTGGCGTCAACGCGGCCTGCCGGTGCGTCCGTGCGGATCGCCACGCGTAATTTTGCAGAACGACTGCGCGGGTTTTCATCAAGTTCCTGGGCGTCCGGGCCGATGGCTTTTTTCTTGATAACCTTGAATTGTGGTTCGGCACGCTCGGTCTCGGGCGCAAAGCGGTTGGCGTTGCCGCCCCCGCCGGAACGCGCGGTCAGGAAACGTTTGACCATGCGGTCCTCGACCGAGTGGAAGGTTACGACCGCCAATTGCCCGCCGGGTTTCAGGGCGCGTTCGGCGGACATAAGACCCTCGAACAATTCGCCGTATTCGTTGTTTACCGCGATGCGCAGCGCCTGAAAGCTGCGGGTGGCGGGATGCGATTGGCCGGGTTTGGCGCGTGGCAGGCAGCCTTCGACCAGTTTGGCCAGCTTCAAGGTAGACACGATCGGCGCCTCGTTGCGCGCACGGATGATGGCGGCGGCGATGCGGCGGCTGGCGCGTTCTTCGCCGAATTGGAACAGGATGTTGGCGATGATCTCTTCTTCGGCCTCGTTCACGATGTCGGCGGCTGAAATGCCCGATTGGGACATGCGCATGTCCAAAGGGCCGTCACGCATGAAGGAAAAGCCGCGTTCGGCCAGATCGAGTTGCATGGAGGAGACGCCAAGGTCCAGAACGATGCCGTCAAGGTTCTGGGCATAGTCGTCCATTTTGGAAAACACGCCTTGTTGCATGATCAGGCGGTCGCCGTATTGGTCGGCCCAAGGGGCGGCCATTTCGAACGCCAACGGGTCCCGGTCTACGGCAATCACAGTTGCGGCGCCGGCATCCAGCAGGCCACGCGTATAGCCGCCCGCGCCGAATGTACCATCAAGCCAGTTGCCCGCGACCGGTGCGACCGCAGCCAACAAGGGGCGCAGCAGGACGGGGGTATGTGGGGCGGAATTCTGGGTCGTGGCAGCAACCATTCTTGTCACTCCCCCGGCTTACTATCCAGGAAGGCCATCGGGTCGAAGTCTTCCGGCAGATCGTCCAGCCATTCTTCTTCCTTGGCGCGTTCAACGGTGTCGTAGGTTTCGGTTTTCCAGATCTGGAAGGTATCACCGGCGGCGATAAAGAAGGCTTCGTTTTCGAGGTCAATCTTGTTGCGCAGCTTTGCGGGCAGAACCAAACGGCCGGTTTCATCGACAGTCGTGGGAAACGACTGGCCATGAAACAGGCGTTGCAGCATTTTACGCTCCATCGAGCCACGCGGGAGGGCGTCGATTTTCATGTCGACCTCTTCGATGGCCTGCATGGTATAGCATTCAAGGTAGTTGCGGCGGTGATCGCCGTAGACAATCACCAGCTCGGGATTTTCGCCGGACTTCCAGTTCGGGCCGCCTGCCTCCAACACACGCCGAAAAG
>JAFMHE010000317.1 GCA_017854675.1 Paracoccaceae bacterium
CATCGTCAAGGTCGGATAACAAGCGTAGGGCGGGGTTCACCCCGCCTTACCCCACGAAAGCTAATCCTGTAATTCGGGGTTCACCCCGCCAAACACCCGACCAGCACGATCAAACAGACTGCAGCTTGCGCGCCTCTTGGCCTGCAAGCTGCAACAGCGTTTCCATAAACGGCTTACCCAGATCATCCTTGCGCACCGCCGCATATAGCCGCCGTGTGATACCATTCGCAGTCAAGGGGCGCGTCACGTAATCAGACGAATATTTCACCTCGCGCACCACCCAATCGGGCAGCACCGACACCCCGCGGTTCGACGCCACCAGCAACAATATCACCGCCGTCAATTCGACCTGCCGGATCGCGGCGGGCTCCACCTTGGCGGGGATCAGCAACTGGCTGAACACATCCAGACGTGTCCGTTCCACGGGATAGGTGATCAGCGTCTCACCGCGAAAATCCGCCGCTTCAATATAGGGTTTGGACGCCAAGGGATGCGTGCTGGCCGCGACAAACACTGGATTGTAATCAAAAAGTTCAACAAACTCGACGCCCGGCATGTCTTCGGGATCTGACGACACCACCAGATCAACCTCTTCGCGCAAAAGGGCCGGCATCGCGTCAAACGCCAGACCGGGGCGGATATCGACATCCACCTCGCCAAACTGGCGTCGAAACTGCTCCAACACCGGAAACAGCCATTCAAAACAGGCGTGGCATTCAATCGCGATATGCATGCGGCCCGTGCTGCCAGCCCGCAACCCAGTGAACTCGTCCTGCAACGCCTGAACCTGTGGCAAAACCTGTTCGGCCAGTTTCAACAACCGCTGGCCTGCTGGCGACAATTTCAACGGTTTGGAGCGCCGCACAAACAGCTCGACCCCCGCTTGATCCTCCAGCCCCTTAACCTGATGGCTCAGGGCCGATTGCGTGATGTTCATCTGCTCAGCCGCGCGCGCCAGACCGCCTGCCTCGTGAATGGCCTTGATGGTGCGCAAATGCCGGAACTCAATATGCATATGAGTCTATCCTCATGTTCAAGATGAAAGTTATGAATTTGTCTCACATCCTACTTCGTGGCACAAGAGATCAACAGAGCGTTTCAGGAGTGTCCCATGACCAACCCATCCGTATCCTTCGAAGTTTTCCCGCCCCGTACCGTCGACGCGGGCTTTCACCTTTGGGACACCGCGCAAGCGCTGGCACCTCTCGCCCCTCGCTTTTTCTCTGTCACCTACGGTGCCGGCGGCTCCACCCGCGATCTGACCCATGACGCGGCCCATGTGTTGCGGCGCAGCTCTGGCCTGCCAGTCGCCGCACACCTTACCTGCGTTGGCGCCAGCAAAGCCGAAACGCTAGAAGTCGCCGCCAACTTTGCCAAAATCGGCGTGACCGATATTGTCGCCCTGCGCGGCGATCCTGAAAATGGTGCCGATCATTTCACACCACACCCCGACGGGTTCAACGACACCTGCGAATTGATCGAAGCACTTGCCGATACCGGCACCTTCAACATCCGCGTCGGTGCCTATCCCGATGTACACCCTGACGCCACCGACATGGCCGCCAACATCGACTGGCTGAAACGCAAATTCGAGGCGGGCGCAGACGAGGCGATCACACAGTTCTTCTTTGAGGCGGACAGTTTTCTGCGCTTCCGTGACGCCTGTGCTGCTGCGGGCATCGACAAGAAAATCACGCCCGGCATCCTGCCAATCCAGAACTGGACCTCTGCGCGTAAATTCGCAAAGCGCTGCGGCACTGAAATTCCCGCATGGCTCGACCAAAGCTTTGACGCGGCGATCCGCGACGGGCGTCACGATCTGCTGGCGACAGCGCTGTGCACCGAACTTTGCAGCGATCTGGTTGATGAAGGCGTCGAGGACTTGCATTTCTACACCCTCAACCGCGCCGATCTGACCCGTGATGTCTGCCGCGCATTGGGTGTTGTGCCACAGACCCGACTGTCGGACGTGGCGTAACTGCTTGCGGACATGGGGTTTCCGGGCCTAGCGTTCGGGCAACCACCAAAACCCGGAGACCCCCATGCCCCGCATCGCCACAACCCCCGACGACTTGCTGTCCCAATCCGAGGTTCTGAGCCTCTCAGGGCTGGAATTCATGCAAGCGATCCTTGACGGCACAAACTCCGGTCCGCCCATTGGGGCGACCATGGGATACACGCTGCATGCTGTCGGGGATGGCACGGCGACATTTCGCGGCGCACCGGACTTCAATGTCACCAACCCGATGGGCACCGTTCATGGCGGCTGGTACGGCACGCTGCTGGATTCCGCGATGGCCTGCGCGGTGATGACAAAGGTGCCGCGCGGATCGGTCTACACAACGCTGGAATACAAGATCAACATTCTGCGCGCCATCCCGCTGGGCATGCAGGTTGATTGCAACGGAGTGATTGACCATGTCGGACGCTCAACCGGTGTGGCCCATGGCGAAATCAGAGGCGTCGAGGATGGCAAGCTTTATGCCACCGGCTCGACCACCTGCATCGTGATGAAAATCGCCTGAGACTGCGCTACGCCTGACGTCGCTGCACAGCCTTCTGTGCAAGCCTTGCCGCCGCTTGCGCTTCTGCGCGGCGTGCCAGGCTTTCGTGCAAACGCTCTGACGCATCCTCACCGATCTTGCGCTTCTTTCGGCTCATCAGAAACTTGCCATGCCCCCGCCATGTGCCCCGCGCAGGCGCTGTGGCGTCCTGTTCCAATCCGCTTTCCCATCCCTCTGGCAAGGGCAATCCGCACCTCTCCGCGCGCCCCAACATCCACGCCAGCGGGATATTCGCCAACTGCCGTGCCGCTTCAAAACCGCCCAATTGCCCCCCGACATCGCCATGCGCACCGGGAAACCAGACCTGTTCAATCCGGCCGTCAAACCCTCCATGGGTGCTCCATAACACCGGTGAAAACGCCACGCGGTTCTCGTCATGGGCCAAGGCGTGAAAGCCGTTGCGCACGATGGGGCTGAGGTCATGATTGTGAAACGCATGCAAATGTTCGGACAAACGCCACAGAATTGGTGCGTTGATCCCCAGCGACTTGACCGTGTCCCAAACGCCGATCATCTCGATCTCAACCTTGGGGTGGCAATGCGCTTGGGTGAATCTCGCGGCGGCATCGGTGATTTCCGTGCTCTCGTAATGCCTGTACGCGGCGCGAATGTTCCGCTCTGTCGCATGGTCGCGACGTAACAAGCCGACCAGATCCAATACACCCGCAAGCGAGCGTACGAGAGTACCCCAAAGCGTGGGGCAATTGCGTTTTCGGGATGATCTGACATATTTC
>JAFMHE010000086.1:0-11920 GCA_017854675.1 Paracoccaceae bacterium
GTGCCCGAAGAGCAGTTGAGCCTTGCGATTGGTCGCCGTGGTCAGAACGTGCGTCTGGCGTCACAGCTGACCGGTCTGGACATCGACATCATGACAGAAGAGCAGGAAAGCCAGCGCCGTCAGGCCGAGTTTGAACTGCGCACCAAGCTGTTCATGGACAATCTTGATCTGGACGAATTCTTTGCCCAGTTGCTGGTTGCCGAAGGCTTTACCAGCCTTGAGGAAGTTGCCTACGTCGAAGTTGACGAACTGCTGGTCATTGATGGTGTTGATGAAGACACCGCAAGCGAATTGCAGGCCCGTGCCCGTGATGTGCTGGAAGCGCAGAACAAAGCGGCGCTGGATTCGGCCCGTGCATTGGGTGTCGAGGATAGCCTGGTTGAATTTGAGGGCCTGACACCCCAAATGCTTGAGGCGTTGGCCAAGGATGACGTGAAAACGCTGGAAGATTTCGCGACCTGTGCGGATTGGGAGCTGGCTGGTGGCTGGACCACAGTGAACGGGGAGCGCGTGAAGGACGATGGTGCGCTTGAGCCGTTTGAGGTGTCATTGGAAGATGCGCAGAAAATGATTATGACAGCCCGCGTGATGCTGGGTTGGGTTGATCCGGCAGATTTGGAAGCTGATGCTGCCGAAGCGGACGCCGAAGCCGCAGAGGAAGCTGAGGCCTGATTTTCAGGCCTCAGGGTATCCTTATGAGCCGCGGTGGCGCCTCCAAAGACCGGGAAGACGGTCCCGAACGCAAGTGCATTGCCACGGGCGAAGTGCAACCAAAGTATGGGCTTGTGCGTTTTGTTGTTGGGCCAGACGCACAAGTGTTTCCCGATATATTGGGAAAACTGCCAGGACGTGGTATGTATGTGGCGGCGGACCGTGCCGCGATTGAACTGGCGGTAAAGAAGAAACTCTTTACCCGTGCAGCGAAAATGCAGGTCACGGTGCCGGACGGTTTGGTAGACGAAGTAGAAAAGCAATTGGCCCGCCGCGTGGTTGATTTGATTTCGCTGCAACGCAAGGGCGGACGTGCCGTTGCGGGATACGAAAAGGTCAAAAGCTGGCTGCAGAATGAAGAAGCTCAAGTGCTTATTCAGGCGATCGACGGGTCGGAGCGCGGTAAAACGAAACTGAGCACGCCGCACTACGGCCAATATATTGGCTGGCTGACGGCGGATGAATTGGGTTTGGCATTCGGTCGCCAAACTGTGATACATGGGGCGCTCGCCTCTGGTGGACTCACTCTGCGTGTTGTAGAGGAAGCTCAACGACTTAAAGGCGTGCGACAAAACGAGGCTGGCAGCGGCCAGCCGAAAGGATAGACGAGCTAAATGAGCGATACTGACGGCAGAAAAACATTGGGTCTGGGCGGTTCGCGCCCCAGCAACGTAAAGCAGAGCTTTAGCCATGGGCGTACCAAAAACGTCGTGGTGGAGACCAAGCGCAAGCGCGTTGTGGTGCCAAAGCCGGGTGGCCAAAAGCCATCTGGTCCGGGGGCCGGTCCTGTTGGCGATCCTTCCAAACGTCCCGCAGGCATCACAGATGCCGAGATGGAGCGTCGCCTGAAGGCTGTGCAAGCCGCGAAGTCGCGCGAAGTCGAAGAAGCCGCTGCCCGTGAGGCAGAGGAAAAAGCGCGCGCCGAAGACCGTGAGCGCCGCCGTGCCGAAATCGACGCCAAAGAAAAAGAAGACCGCGAGCGCGAAGAAGCGCTGAAGGCGAAAGCCGACGAAGAGGCATTGGCCAAACGCGAAGCAGAATCAGCGGCGCAAGCTGCTGCGTCTCCAGCGACACCTTCCGCGCCGCGCCCAGCCCCGAACAAGGCTGTGCCGGTTGCCGCGCCGCGCAAGACCGAGCGTGACCGCGAAGAGACCAACAAGAAGAACCGCGTCGATGATCGTCGTTCTGGCAAGCTGACAGTGAATCAGGCGTTGACGGGCGGCGAAGGTGGCCGCCACCGTTCCATGGCGCAGATGAAACGCAAGCAAGAGCGCGCGCGTCAAAAAGCGATGGGCGGCAATGTCGAGCGCGAAAAGGTCGTGCGTAACGTGAACTTGCCTCCGGCGATTGTTGTGTCCGAACTGGCTGCACGGATGGCCGAGAAAACCGGTGCTGTCGTTAAGGCGCTGATGAACAACGGCCTGATGGTCACGCAGAACGAAACCATTGATGCGGACACAGCAGAGCTGATCATCGAAGAGTTTGGCCACAAGGTTGTGCGCGTTTCCGACGCGGACGTCGAGGACGTGATCAAATTGTCCGAAGACGATCCAAAAGACCTGCAGACCCGTCCACCGGTGATTACGATCATGGGCCACGTTGACCACGGTAAAACATCGCTGCTGGACGCGATCCGCAACGCCAAAGTTGTCGCAGGCGAGGCCGGCGGCATTACCCAGCATATCGGTGCGTATCAGGTGACAACTGACAGCGGTCAGGTTCTGTCGTTCCTCGACACGCCCGGCCACGCTGCGTTCACCTCCATGCGTTCGCGCGGTGCACAGGTGACAGACATTGTGGTTCTGGTGGTTGCAGCAGATGACGCCGTGATGCCCCAGACGATTGAGGCGATTGCCCACGCGAAGGCGGCCAAAGTGCCGATGATCGTGGCGATCAACAAGATTGACCGCCCTGCGGCCAACCCCGACAAAGTACGCACCGACCTGCTTCAGCACGAAGTGGTCGTTGAGAAAATGTCAGGCGATGTTCAGGACGTCGAAGTCTCTGCCATCACGGGCCAGGGTCTGGATCAACTGCTTGAGGCCATCGCGCTGCAGGCGGAAATCCTTGAACTCAAAGCCAACCCGAATCGCGCCGCCGTCGGTGCTGTGATCGAAGCGCAGTTGGACGTGGGCCGTGGTCCTGTCGCGACGGTTCTGATCCAGAACGGTACATTGCGCCAAGGCGACATTTTCGTTGTGGGTGAGCAATACGGTAAGGTCCGTGCGTTGATCGACGATCAGGGCAACCGCGTCAAAGAAGCCGGTCCTTCGGTTCCGGTCGAGGTCCTTGGCCTGAACGGCACACCCGAAGCGGGCGACGTTTTGAACGTGACAGAGACCGAAGCGCAGGCACGTGAAATCGCGGATTACCGTGCAAGTGCAGCCAAAGACAAACGCGCGGCTGCCGGTGCGGCGACAACGCTAGAACAGTTGATGGCGAATGCCAAAGCCAATGAGGACGTCAGCGAACTGCCGATCCTGATTAAGGCGGACGTTCAAGGTTCTGCCGAAGCGATTGTTCAGGCGATGGAGAAAATCGGCAACGACGAGGTGCGCGTGCGCGTCCTGCACTCCGGTGTTGGTGCGATTACGGAAACCGACGTTGGTCTGGCCGAAGCATCTGGCGCGCCGATCATGGGCTTTAACGTCCGAGCGAATGCTTCTGCACGCAACACGGCGAACCAGAAGGGTGTCGAAATCCGCTATTATTCGGTCATCTACGACCTTGTGGATGACGTAAAAGCGGCGGCCTCTGGTCTGTTGTCGAACGAGATCAAAGAGAACTTTATCGGCTACGCGAACATCAAAGAGGTGTTCAAGGTTACGGGTATCGGCAAAGTCGCCGGTTGTCTTGTCACCGAAGGTGTGGCGCGTCGTTCTGCTGGTGTGCGTTTGCTGCGTGACAACGTGGTTGTGCATGAAGGCACGCTCAAGACGCTCAAGCGTTTCAAGGACGAGGTCCCAGAAGTGCAGTCCGGTCAGGAATGCGGCATGGCGTTTGAAAACTACGACGATATCCGTCCGGGCGATGTCATCGAGATTTTCACACGCGAAGAAGTCACGCGGACGCTTTCTTAAGATATGTGAAGGTCGGCCTGAAAGGGTCGACCTTCCCCAAAACGAAAAAGGGCTGCGAGAAATCGCAGCCCTTTTTTCATAGTGCAGTGTTGGTGTCGCCTAGCTTGAACGTGTCACCGGCTTGCCGGAATAGACGACATCATCAACTTTCACTGCGACACGCCCATCTGGCATATCTTTGACAAAGATACCTTGGATTGACACAGTAGAACCGAGTGTAATTGTGCGCAGCATCGCTATTTTCCCCCACAGAAATGTTCCCTAATTCTGACACATTCGTGATGGCGGTGCTAGTGGATTTCAACCATGACGTATTTTTAGGCGGGATTTGGCAGATGTTGGTCGTTCCTGAATCACAACCAGTCCCGAATGATCGGGATGAGCGGGATATCTGCCGCTGGCATAGGATAATCGCGTAAATCCTTTGCACGAATCCATTTCAGCGCCTGATTTTCACGCGATTGCGGGGTTCCTTCCCACTTGCGGCAGGCGAAAAGCGGCATCAGCAGATGGAAACCATCGTAGCTATGGCTCGCAAAGGTGAGCGGGGCGAGGCAGGACGACCACGTATTGATGCCCAACTCCTCTTCCAACTCGCGAATCAGTGCAACCTCGGGTGTTTCGCCCTGCTCGACTTTCCCGCCGGGAAATTCCCATAGACCAGCCATGGATTTCCCTTCGGGCCGTTGGGCCAAAAGCACGCGACCGTCCACGTCGATCAACGCAACGGCAGAGACAAGGACAACTTTCATCTCCTGTAAACCCGCATCAAGACCGGTAATCTGCGTTGATTTCAATATAGCCATGGGTCAGGTCGCAGGTCCAAACGGTTGCCGCGCCATTCCCAAGGCCCAGATCGACGCCAATCGCAATGTTTTCGCCCTTCATATGCGCGGCGGCGGCCTCTTCTGAATAGGACGGGCTGCGCCAGCCGTCTTTGGCGACTTCGACGTCACCAAACCGGATCGACAACAGATCACGATCTGCCGCTGCACCTGATTTACCGATTGCCATAACGACACGGCCCCAGTTCGGGTCTTCGCCCGCAACGGCTGTCTTGATCAGGGGGGAGTTGGCAATGGCCATCGCGTGAACCTTGGCATCCGCATCAGAGGCGGCACCGGTTATTGCGATTTCAACGAACTTGGTGGCCCCTTCGCCGTCCCGCACCACTTGATGGGCAAGGTTCAGCATCAGACCGTGCACAGCATCTGCAAAAGCGTCATTGCCCGTCGCATCAACGCCGGATGCACCGGTTGCCGCCATGATCAGGCTGTCGGACGTCGATGTGTCACTGTCGACGGTAATGCAGTTGAACGTGCTGTCGGCATGTTTTGAGACGATCCCCTGCAACGCGTCTTGGGCGATCACGGCATCGGTAAAGATGTAGACCAGCATCGTGGCCATGTCGGGGGCAATCATGCCGGATCCCTTGGCGATGCCTGCGATCTGAACGGTCTTTCCGCCGATATTGACCGATGCAGACGCGCCTTTGGGGAAGGTGTCTGTGGTCATGATCGCCTTTGCTGCGGCAGCGATACCGCCCGCGTCACCGGCATTGGCAAGCGTGCTGAGCACATCTGTGATCCGGTCGTGGGGCAGGGGTTCGCCGATCACACCGGTTGAGGATGTGAAAACGCGGGTCTGCTGGATACCGCAGGTCTGTGCGACGGCAGCGGTGATCGCCTCAACCGATGCCACCCCGCCCTTGCCGGTAAAGGCATTGGCATTGCCGGAATTCACCAGAATGGCAGCGCCACCATCAGATGCGCCGCCAATTTTGGCCTGACAATCCAGCACAGGGGCCGCGCGGGTCGTGGAGCGTGTGAAAACCCCCGCGATGACACTGCCCGGTACAAGCCGCGCCAGCATGACATCCGTGCGCCCCTGATATTTCACACCTGCCGACGCCGTTGCAAAGGTTACGCCCTCAATGACCGGCAATTCCGGGAATTGTGCGGGTGCCAGCGGGGATACTTTGGTGATCTTGCCCAATTTCTATTCCAGCCATTCGATGTTTGTGATGATTGCAGGGTCGATGCCCTCGGCGGCTGAACGGTCTACGTCTGCGTCGGCAGTCACCTGCTCAATGGTTTGCTGCACAGTTGTCTGGCGGATCTGCAATTCCAACTCTTCGCGTACTTCGTCCAGTTCTGGTGCGGCAGTTGCGCGGGTTTCGTTCAGCTTGATCACGTGCCAGCCAAATTGCGTTTCGACAGGCGCAGACACTGCTCCAATCTCCATCGCGACCACGGCCTGTTCAAATGTTGGCACCATCATGCCAGTGCCGAACCAACCCAGCGACCCGCCACCCGGACCCGACGGACCCGTTGATCTGGCGCGTGCAACGGTCGCAAAATCCGCACCATCGGCCAGTTCTAGGACGATGGCTGCTGCTTCTTCCTCGGTCTCTACCAAGATGTGGGAGGCGTTGTATTCTGTGCCTGCATCGACATCGGTGTATTGCGCATCATAGGCGGCTTGCAGCGCTTCCTCGGAGATGTCAGTCGCCATTACGCCCTCAATCACCTCGCCGGCTGTCAGGGAACGGGTTTCGTTTTCCAGCGACAGGCGAACACGCGCTGGTAGTTCACCGGTGAATGTGTCGGCAAGTGCGGCTTGCTGCACCAACTGGTCAAGAATACCGGCGAACAGCACCTCGTCGGGCAGGGATTGATACTGCTCTGGCAGGGTGGAGCGGGCAACAATCATGTGGCCCAAAGTGATCTCGGTGCCATTGACCGTGGCCACAACCGTACCCAGGTTTGGTTCGTCCTGTGCCATCGCAGGCAGGGCAAGGCAGGCGGCAAGCGCAACTGCGCCCAGAAAAGTGAGTGGTTTTTGCATGGAATGTCCTATCGTTACGCCCTGCTAGGGGGCTGCTACATTGACAGCGTTTGGTACGGCCCTTACATCGCCTTAAAGGGCGCAAACTGCGGCCACGTCTCCCCTCTATCTATGGGCTGACAGTGCGCTGGGCAAGCATGCAGGCGCGTACAATCACAACTTCGGCTGGAGAGCACATGCTGGGTATCGGAACAATCGCCAAAAAGGTCTTTGGCACGCCAAATGATCGCAAAATCAAGGCGACGCGCCCGCTGGTGGCTAAGATCAACGCGCTGGAGCCCGAGTTTGAAAAGCTCAGCGATCAAGGGTTGAAGGACAAGACCGCAGAATTGGCTAAACGCGCCAAAGAAGGCACTAATCTGGACGATCTGCTGCCCGAAGCCTTTGCAAACTGCCGCGAGGCGGCGCGCCGTACTTTGGGCATTCGTGCATTTGATACACAGATGCTGGCCGCGATATTTCTGCATCAGGGCAACATTTCCGAACAAAAGACCGGTGAAGGCAAGACGCTGACCGCAGCCCTTGCTGCCTATCTGAACGCGCTGACCGGCAAGGGTGTGCACATCGTCACGGTGAACGAATACCTTGTGCAACGTGACGCGGATTGGATGGGCAAAGTGTTCGGCGCGCTTGGCATGACAACCGGTGCGGCGATTGCAAATATGCCAATCGCGGAAAAACGCGCGGCCTATGACGCAGATGTGACCTATGCCACCAACAACGAGTTGGGGTTTGATTATCTGCGCGATAACATGAAATCCAACCTCGATGAGATTTTGCAGAAACACCACTATTTTGCGATCGTAGACGAGGTCGACAGCATTTTGATCGACGAGGCGCGGACCCCGCTGATCATCTCAGGCCCTGCGCAAGACCGCTCGGAAATGTACGCGACCATCGACAAATTCATACCGATGCTCAGTGACGAACATGTGGAACTGGACGAGAAAACCCGCAACGTTACCTTTACCGATGAAGGCAACGAGTTTTTGGAAAAGGTGCTGCGCGAGCATGACCTGATGCAAGAAGGGCAATCCTTGTACGATCCCGAAAGTACGACAATCGTTCATCACGTGAACCAAGCGGTGCGCGCGCATAAGCTCTTCCAGAGGGACAAAGATTATATCGTGCGCGATGGCGAGATCATGCTGATCGACGAATTCACCGGTCGTATGATGCAGGGCCGCCGTTTGTCTGATGGTCTGCACCAAGCGATTGAGGCCAAGGAAGGCACGACAATCCAGCCAGAAAACGTCACGCTGGCATCCGTTACCTTTCAGAACTATTTCCGCCTGTACGACAAATTGGCCGGCATGACCGGCACGGCGCTGACCGAAGCTGAGGAATTCGCCGAAATCTATGGTCTGGGTGTTGTCGAGATTCCCACCAACATGCCGATCGCGCGTGTGGATCAGGATGATGCGGTCTATCGCACCGCCGCCGAGAAATACAAAGCGATGATCGACAAGGTCAAGGAAGCGCATGCCAAGGGTCAGCCCTGCCTTGTGGGCACCACGTCCATTGAAAAATCCGAAATGCTGAGCGTGATGCTGACCGAGGAGGGCATTGAACACAACGTCCTGAATGCGCGCCAGCATGAACAAGAAGCGCAGATCATCGGGGATGCGGGCAAGCTGGGCGCGGTGACAATCGCCACCAACATGGCGGGTCGCGGCACCGACATTCAGTTGGGTGGCAACGTCGAACTACGTGTCCTTGCGGCGCTGGATGCTGATCCCGAAGGTGATCCTGTGGCCATCCGTGCGCAGATCGAGGCGGATACCGCTGACGAGAAAAAGAAAGTCATCGAAGCAGGCGGTCTGTATGTTCTGGCCTCGGAGCGTCACGAGAGCCGCCGCATCGACAACCAGTTGCGCGGCCGTTCGGGCCGTCAGGGTGATCCGGGCCGGACATCGTTTTTCCTGTCCCTTGAGGACGATCTGATGCGCATCTTTGGCTCTGAGCGGCTGGAGAAAGTATTGGTGTCGCTGGGCATGAAAGAGGGTGAGGCGATCATTCACCCGTGGGTCAACAAATCGCTGGAACGTGCGCAGGCCAAGGTCGAAGGCCGCAACTTTGACATCCGCAAGCAGTTGCTGAAGTTTGACGATGTGATGAACGAACAGCGCAAGGTCATCTTTGGCCAGCGCCGCGACATCATGGAAGCGGACGATCTGAACGAGGTGACGACCGACATGCGCCATCAGGTGATTGATGACCTGATACACACGTATATGCCGCCGCGCACCTATGCGGATCAGTGGGACAGCGAAGGGTTCCACCAAGCCGCGGTTGAGCAGCTGAACATTGATGTGCCGATTGCAGCATGGTGCGAAGAAGACGGCGCCGATGATGATGTGATCCGCGAGCGTCTGGTTGAGAGCACCGACAAGATGATGGCCGACAAGGCCGAAATCTTTGGCGCAGAAAACATGCGCAACATCGAAAAGCAGTTGCTGCTGCAAGCGATTGATACCAAGTGGCAGGAACACCTGATGACGCTTGAACATCTGCGCTCTGTCGTGGGGTTCCGGGGCTATGCGCAGCGCGATCCGTTGAACGAATACAAGAACGAATCGTTCCAGCTGTTTGAAAGCATGCTTGATTCACTGCGGCAAGAAGTGACCCAGAAGCTGGGTCAGATCCAGCCAATGACACCAGAAGAACGTGACGCGATGATGCAGGAAATGCTGGCGCGCCAAACCGCCATGCAAGCGGCGGCCACGGCGGCAGCGACCCCCGCACCCCAAGGCAATCCCGAACAGGCGCTTGCCGGTTTTGTAGAGGATGACCCGACAACATGGGGCAACCCGGGTCGCAACGATGCCTGTCCTTGCGGTTCTGGCGACAAGTTCAAACACTGCCACGGTCGCCTGACCTGATTGATTGGATCCTCCGCGTTCGCGCGGGGGGCTTGCCCTGCTTTTGCCCAGATTTTCCCATTTGAGGGTCATACCCGCGCCGTGATGCTGCGCGATCTTTCCCTTGAATGAATCCGGGAAGGGAACTGGGCAAATGGCATATACGAAAGAAATCATCACTGGCGCTGGCGCATT
Source organism: Paracoccaceae bacterium (assembly GCA_017854675.1). Classification (GTDB taxonomy): domain Bacteria; phylum Pseudomonadota; class Alphaproteobacteria; order Rhodobacterales; family Rhodobacteraceae; genus Sulfitobacter. Next base: position 9,695 of record JAFMHE010000086.1, read on the forward strand.
GGCCTGTGCGATTGGCATCGGTTTTGTCATGCAAAGCTCTGACATTGCTGAGCAGCGATATGGGGACATCCCGCCCGATCAACAGGTCATCACATCCGAGATGGCCACGATTTCTGACGCTGACCTGCCCGAGATTGCAGATAACCCGCTGTTGGATGTACAGGAAATCACGCTGACCTCTGCGGAATTCGACAGTGGCATCGCACTGCCTGAGGCGGATGCAGAAGTTGTCAAAGCCTCTGCACCGGCCAGTTTTTTGGCAACACCAGAAGCGCCGCAAGCGGTGCCTGTGCCTGATATGTCCTGCGAGATCGAAGCGCGCGCGCGGCCAATTGCCGCCGCAATGGTTGATCTGACGATGGAAGCGCCTTGCCTGCCGAACGAACGGGTGACCGTGCACCACAACGGTATGATTTTCACTGAGACCACTTCGGCCACTGGTACAATCAACCTGACCTTGCCTGCGCTGTCTGTCGAAGCGGTGTTCATTCTGGCATTCACCAACGGTGAAGGGGCGGTTGCCCAAACGCGGGTTGAGGATATCAACGAATATGACCGCGCTGTCCTGCAATGGAAGGGTGAAACCGGTTTCCAGATACATGCGCGTGAATTTGGCGCGGCCTACGGTGATACCGGCCACCTGTGGGCTGATGCGCCCGGAACGGTTGCAAATGCCGTGGTCGGGAACAGTGGTGTTTTGACCCGTCACGGGGATAGACGCGCCGCTGATCCGTTGTTGGCAGAGGTGTATACATTTCCAAAAGCGGCAACTGCGCGCGTAGGCGATGTGGCGCTAAGCGTCGAGGCAGAGATCACCGAATTGAACTGCGGCATCGAAATTGAAGCGCAATCGCTTGAGCTGCAGGCGGATGGCGGGATCAAAACCCGCAATTTGAGCCTGCCAATCCCAGATTGTGACGCGCAAGGGACGTTTCTTGTGTTGAATAATCTGCTGCAAGACCTGAAAGTCGCTGCCAAGTAACGCAGCGGCTGGGGCCACATGACAGGTTTGGGACGTGCGGCGATTTTCGCCGCACTTTTTCTTTTTTACGCCGTGCCGGTTTGGGCACAGGACATCACGCTGACCTCGCGTGATGGCCGGGTTGAACTGACCGGAACGCTGTCCGGCTTTGACGGCGAATTCTACCGCTTGCAGACGGAATATGGCGAACTGACGGTCGATGGATCAGGGGTAACCTGCTCTGGTCCGGGGTGCCCCAACCTGCAGGATTTTGTGGCAGAGGTGCACATGTCAGGCTCCGCGACGATGGGCGCGGTACTGATGCCTGCGTTGATTGATGCGTTTGGCCGCCGCACGGGCCATAGCATCACCCGCGAGGATGTTGATGCGTCGCATTTCGTTTATCTTTTGACACGGCAGGATACCGGCAAGGTCGTGGCGCGGTTCGGGTTCAGGGCGACCAACACCGACGAAGGGTTTGCCGATTTGCTGGCAGACGAAGCGGACATCGTCATGGCCTTGCGTGAAATTCGCCCCGAGGAACGCATCAATGCCCGCGAGGCCGGCATGGGTGATCTGACCGGGATCAACCGCAGCCGTGTTCTAGCGCTTGATGCGGTGGTGCCAGTTGTCGCCGCTGCCAATCCGGTCAAAGGAATATCGCCCCTGCAATTGGCACAGGTTTTTGCGGGTCGTATCACGAATTGGCAGGATCTTGGTGGCCCCGACGCCCCGATCGAGCTGCATTTGCCGGACGAGGGCAGCGGGCTGAGCCAAGCGATTTTTGATCAGGTTATGGCACCTGTTCAGCTTTCTTTGACAGATGGGATCAAGCGGCATGCGCTGCCCAGCCAGATTGCAGATGCGGTTGCGCGTGATCCGCTGTCGCTGGGCATCACAAGCTATGCAGAGCGGCGCAATACGCAGGTGTTGACGCTTGGCGGGACATGCGGCTTTGCGCTGGATGCCGCACGCCGCACCATCAAGACCGAGGATTATCCGCTGACTGCACCGATGTTTCTGTATTTTCCGGCACGCCGCTTGCCTTTGATCGCGCGGGAATTTCTGGCGTTTACCCGTGGGCCCGATGCGCAGAATGTCATCCGGCGTGCAGGTTTTGTTGATCAAGCACCCGAAGAGATCAAAATTGAGAGCCAAGGCAACCGCTTTGCCAATGCGATTGCATCGGCAGGTGGTGAAACCTCATTGGAAGAATTGCAGCGGATGACCGCGACGTTATCGCCTATGGCACGTTTGACGACCTC
>JAFMHE010000086.1:12662-13828 GCA_017854675.1 Paracoccaceae bacterium
GCGGCCTCAATGATCTTTAGCTCAACGATGATGGCGTCACCGACACCGTTGATGTCACGCAGACGCGCCTCTGACGCGGTAATGACGCGGTTGAAATCGCCAAAACGGTCCATCAATTCGCGCGCCAGTGGTTTTACGTCACGGCGCAGGATGGCGCGGAACAAGACCAGTTCAAGGAGTTCGTAATCAGGCATTGCCGTAGCGCCACCGCCCATAAACCGCGCGCGCAGGCGTTGGCGGTGGTCCTTGATATAGGAGGGCTGTTTGTCCGGCAAACGGGCGGCATGCGCTGCTTCGTCAGTCAGGAACGGCAGGGGCTGATCGGCAAAATGGTTCATGTGCAGAATGTGCGCCAGATGGCGTTACCATGTGGTTAACGTAACATGCTGCAATCAAAAAAGAGGGTTTCGGGCCAGCGCAACACTGGCCCGAAATTGGATTTAGCCCTTCATCGAATCCCAGAAGGATTTGACGCTTGAGAAAAAGCTGCTGCTTTCGGGGTTATTCTCGGACGACAGGTCCTGAAACTCCTTAAGCAGTTCTTTTTGACGGCTGGTCAGGTTCACAGGCGTTTCGACTGCCAGTTCGATGATCATGTCGCCCACACCAGCGCCGCGCAGTTGCGGCATACCTTTGCTGCGCAGTCGCATCTGGCGACCCGATTGGCTGCCTGCCGGTATTTGTACGCGGCCACGGCCACCGTCGATGGTCGGCACCTCGATGTTACCGCCAAGGGCAGCGGCGCTCATTGAAACGGGGACGCGGCAGAACAGATTTGCGCCGTCACGTTCGAACAATTCGTGCTGCTGTACCTCGATGAAGATGTAAAGATCACCAGACGGCCCGCCGCGCATGCCCGCTTCGCCCTCACCGGCCAGACGGATGCGCGTGCCGGTTTCGACCCCTTTGGGGACGTTGACAGACAGCGTGCGGTCCTTTTGAACGCGCCCGGCACCACGGCAGGATTTGCAAGGGTTTTTGATGATCTGGCCCAAACCGGAGCAGGTGGGGCAGGTGCGTTCAACGGTAAAGAAACCCTGTTGCGCGCGGACCTTGCCCATACCCGAACATGTCGGACAGGTCGCTGGTTCAGAGCCGCCTTCTGCGCCGGTGCCAGAGCAACCGTCGCATGCAATGGACGTCGGGACATTGATCGACTTTTGGAT
>JAFMHE010000374.1 GCA_017854675.1 Paracoccaceae bacterium
ACGCTCTTCCGATCTCCCCAAAACCCCAAAACCCCGTGTATGCTTAGTCCGGGTCGAATTCGATTGGTAAATACCTTAAATAAAGATTTAAGTTCTGACTGTCTAAGGTGAGTCGAGTGACTTGTCTTTGGTTCAATCCTTAAGCTTGCGGAGGACGTAGTGGAGGATACCGCCGTTCTGGAAGTAGGCGATCTCGGGGTCGGTGTCGAGTCTGCAGATGACGTTGAAGCTCTTGCCGGTGTTGGTGGTCACAGTGATCTCCTGGCTGACCTTGAGGTCTCCGCCGTTCAAGTCGAGGGAGAACTGCTCGGAGCCGTCGAGGCCGTGGGTGTCAGCGCTCTCACCAGCCTTGAACTGAGTAGGGAGCACTCCCATACCAACAAGGTTGCTTCTGTGAATACGCTCGTAGCTCTGGGCAATGACAGCCTTGATACCCTGGAGGTAGGGTCCCTTGGCAGCCCAATCGCGAGAAGAGCCAGATCCGTACTCTTATCCAGCGAGGACGATGGTGTCGATACCTTCATCCATGTATCTCTTGGCAGCGTCGAAGACAGCCAACTCCTCACCACTGGGAATATGCTTGGTGGTAGGACCGACCTGGTCGACCATCTTGTTGATGAGACGGACGTTAGCGAAGGTACCGCGAGCCATAATCTCGTCGTTACCTCTGCGGGAACCGTAAGAGTTGAAGTCCTTCTCCTTGATTCCCTTCTCAGCGAGGTAGCGGGCAGCAGGGGAGTTCTTGGCGATCTTACCGGCGGGGGAGATGTGATCGGTGGTGATGGAGTCTCCAAGGTTAAGGAGGCAGTGGGCACCAGTGATGTTCTTAATGGGCTTGAGTTCAGCCTCGGTGCTCTGGAAGAAGGGAGGGTTGTGGATGTAGGTGGAGTCTTCTTCCCAATCGTAGATCTTGCCTTCGGGAGCCTCAAGGTTCTGCCACATCTCGCTGCCTTGGAGGATGTTCTTGTAGGTAGTCTCGAACATCTCGGGCTTGATAACACTGTTAGTGACGGTGCTGACCTGCTCACGGCTGGGCCAGATCTCTCTCAGGAAAACATCCTTTCCTTGCTGGTCTTGGCCAAGAGGAGTCGTCTCGAAGTCGAAATCGACGGAGCCGGCGAGAGCGTAAGCAACGACCAAAGGAGGGGAGGCGAGGTAGTTGGCACGGGTGTGGGGATGGACACGACCCTCGAAGTTTCTGTTTCCGGAGAGGACTGCACCAGCGACCATGTCGCCATCGATGATAGCGTTTTGGACGCCATCGGGGATATCTCCAGAGTTTCCAATGCAGGTCATGCAACCATAGCCAGCAGTGGTGAAGCCGAGCTTGTCGAGGTACTCAGAGACACCAGCAATTCTAAAGTACTCAGAGACGACGTGGGAGCCGGGGGAGAGGGATTTCTTGATGTAGGGAGGGGTGGTGAGACCCTTCTCGACGGCATTCTTGGCGAGGAGACCAGCTGCAAGCATAACGTCGGGGTTGGAGGTGTTAGTGCAGGAGGTGATGGCAGCAATCACGACATCTCCGTGGCTGAATTCGTAATCCTTACCCTCGTAAGTGAAGGGAGTGGTTCTCTTGGTGTCCTCTTCAGTGAGACCGAAGCCCTTGAAGCCAACCTTGTTAGTCATGCAGGTGTTGAAGTCGGCCTTCATGTTGGTGAAGTCAACGCGATCGTGGGGGCGCTTGGGTCCAGCGAGGGATCCCTGAACACTGCCGAGGTCGAGGTTCATGATTTCTCCGGAGTAGGTGGGGTCCTCCTGGGAGCCGTCGTACTTGACGAACATATCTTGCTGTCTCAAGTACTTCTCGATGAGCTGGACGTGGCTCTCGTCTCTGCCGGTGAGGCGGAGGTAGTCAATAGTGTTGCTATCGATGGGGAAGTATCCCATGGTGGCACCGTACTCGGGAGCCATGTTGGCAATGGTGGCACGATCAGCGAGAGTGAGGTTCTTGACACCAGGTCCGTAGAACTCGACGAACTTGCCGACGACTCCGCGCTTACGGAGCTGCTCGACAATAGTGAGGACCAAATCGGTGGCGGTGGCGTTCTAGGGGAGGTTTCCGTCAAGTCTGAAACCAACGACCTCAGGGAGCACCATGGAGATAGTTTGGCCAAGCATGACGGCTTCAGCCTCAATACCACCAACACCCCAGCCAGCAACGCCGAGACCGTTAATCATGGTGGTGTGAGAGTCAGTGCCGACAACGGAGTCGGGGTAGAGGAGACCGTCGCGGTTGAACACGGTTCTCGCGAGGTACTCGAGGTTGACCTGATGGACAATACCGGAGCCAGGGGGAACGATGCTGAAGTTATCGAAGGCCTTGGAGCCCCACTTGAGGAACTGGAAGCGCTCGCGGTTACGAATGAACTCGAGCTTCTCATTCGTGATGGCAGCGTCAGCAGTGCCGGAGGCATCGACCTGGACGGAGTGATCGATGACGAGGTCAACGGGGCAGAGGGGGTTGATCTTGGTGGGGTCACCACCGAGGCGCTGCATAGCGTCACGCATGGCGGCGAGGTCAACGACAGCGGGGACACCACTAAACAAGAAGTCAGTAAGTATGTTTAATTTGAATGGCTCCACGTCATTTTAACGAACATCAGTCCGAGGAATGAATAAGGGGCGTTTATAAGCCCCAGATTGTAATTAATTCTTACGTGAAATCTTGGAGGATAACTCTGGCTGGGCGGAAGGGGATCTCAACATCTTTCTGCGAGTTGGTAGTCCAGTCGAGGATCTTCTCGACATCGTTCTCCTTGACGGCGAACTCGTCGCAGTTGCGGACGGCACTCTCGAGCAGCACGCGGATGGAGTATGGAAGCTTATCTGAAAATGCGAGAGAGGCGGTTAGCAGCCATCGAAGAGGAAGCCATTTGCGTGAGAGTTAATCGGCGACAAAATCGAAAAAGTATCTTACGAATGCGAGAGTCTTGGAGGCCAGGCAAATTGTAGAAGTTGTGGCTCTTTCCTCCATGCTCGAGCGTGGTTTTGACACTTTTGTCGAAGGGGTTGCTCTGAGGGCCGGAAGCGAAGGCGCGGGCGGCGGCAGGCTGAAGGTTGCGTCTGACGGCCTGCTGTTGGCCGGCATTGATCATGCGTTGCATACTGAAACTAAGGAAGACTGTTGAATGTTTTAAACAAGTGAATTTATTATTATCAACTTAGTTTTCCTCACACAATAAATGGACAAAAAACACGACCATCTATTTTTCGACCAAAAAACACTACGCTATAAAAATTTCGAAATACAAACACGGGGTTTTGGGGTTTTGGGGA
>JAFMHE010000001.1:0-43873 GCA_017854675.1 Paracoccaceae bacterium
CCTTCGAAATGGGCGCCGCTTTCGATCGCGATGGTCTTGTGGATGATGTCACCCTCGACCCGCGCTGTTGATGTCAGCCGTACTTTCAGACCGCGCACACGGCCCACGATGCGGCCATTGATCACGACGTCGTCTGCAATCACTTCGCCCTTGATCGTTGCCGTCTCACCGATGGTCAACAAATGCGCGCGAATGTCACCCTCGACCGTGCCTTCGACATTGATGTCGCCGGTGGTCTTCATGTTGCCCGTGACATGCAGGTCCGAGGATAACATAGATGCCGGTGGCTTTGCCTTGGGTGCGCTTGCCTTGAATTCGCTTGGCGACGGTTGTGTCGATGCGGAAGGCATGGAGGGCACAGAAGAAGCGCCTGAGGTGTCGCCATCTCTGGCGGGTGCGGGGTCGTTGATTTTGCTCTTAGAAAACATCGTTTGCAGCCTTGATATAGATCATGGGGTTAACAGCCTTGCCGCCCACGCGCACTTCATAGTGAAGATGCACGCCGGTCACACGTCCAGATGCTCCCATATCACCAATTCGTTGCCCGCGCGAGACCCTTTGCCCAACTTTCACACCAAAGCGGGACAAATGGGCGTAACGTGTCTCGATCCCGAACTCATGCTGGATCTTCACGAGACGGCCATAGCCGGAACTCCAGCCAGCGTGGGTTACGACACCGTCGGCGGTTGAATACAGAGGTGTGCCAAGCCCCGCGGCGAAATCAACGCCAGAGTGCATGCGCCGTCCACCTGTTTTGGGGTCACGGCGATAGCCAAATTGGCTGGTGAAACGGAAAGCAGATTTAAGCGGGCTCGCAAACGGCGCTTTCTGGGCGGCGATGCGGTAGAGGTTCAGGCGGTCCATTTGGTTCAACAGACGGTTTGCACGCAGTGTATCTGTCGTGGGTTCTTCACCCCGCGTGGTAAACGACAGCGGTGCCAGCGGGCCACCCTGACCCGAATACCCGCGCCGCACGGTTGCCAGAATGCGGTCAGTTGGCATGCCGGCATTGCGGAACATCTTGTCGAGCGGTGCTACAGAAACCGTCATCGCCTCTTCGAGCTGGCGAAAGATGGTGTCGTTCTGATCCTGCATCAATGCGATTTTCTGCTGCATCTCGTCTGCTTGCAGCAGCGCGTCCTGCGCATCCAGAATAACCTGATCACGTTCTTTTGCGGTGCGTGATAGCGCCTCTGCCAGAAAATCCATCGGCGCGGAATTTGACGCGGTCTGTACCAACCCGCTGCCGCCATTGTCCAATGACCCTTGCAAATCTGCCAATTGAGTACGGGCTGTTTCGCGATCTTTCATCGTGTTGCGCAGGGTCGTCTGGATCACTTCAATCCCGGTTTCAAGCTCGCGGCGGCGGGTCTCGGACTGCAACAACTCTGACTGCATCGCCGAGATTTGCTTGAGCGCGGCGTTAAACCGTTCCTGCGCGGCAAGCGCTTCGGTCGCGCGGGTATCGCGTTGGCCAGATAGATCGTTCAGCCGTGCTTGATATGTGTTTTGATCGCGCTTGGCCTGTTCGCGGAAATTACCGGAACCAATGCTGTCCATCAAAATAACGGCGGTTGCTACGATGGCCCAAGCCACCAGCGCGGAACAGCCTGCAAAGGCGACCAATTGAGTACCGGGTCGGAGGCGGATAAAACGGGTGTCGTTGTCGGATTTCAGGAACACGCGCCGCTCTGGAAAATACCGCTCCAGAAACGCGTCAATTTTGATACCTGCCCGTGTCCGCACGTTTACCTACCCTTGTCAGTGTCTCTGAAAGCACACCAACCTCCGTTGGTAAACTTTGCTTCAAATGCATTATCCAGTGGGGGACGCTGGGGCAACCCTGTTGAACACAGACCGGCGGTGAAACCCGCAAGCTGTGCTGAATGGGCAAAAATCCGCCGATAACAACGACTTGGCGTACAGTGAATTGTCTACCCTGCTTGTGTACCTGCGCCAGGGACGGGGCGGCACTATTGTGCTGTCAGGGGCCAGTAGAAATCAGGTGGAATGCCTGCCTCTGCACGCTTCTCTTCATTGAAGGGTGGTTTCAGCATCCCGTGAAAGTATTTCCTGACCAAAGCATGAAACCGTTCTTTGGGGTCTTCATCAAAGCGGCCACATAAAAAGTGGAACCATTTGCTGCCGTAGGCCACATGCGCGACCTCTTCGCTATAGATCATTTCAAGAGCATCAACGGCGCTTTGGGCTTTGGCTTGCTTGAATATTTTGATCATGCCGGGGGTCACATCCAAACCACGTGCCTCCAGAACCATAGGAACCACGGCCAAACGGCCCATCAGATCATCGGCGGTATCTTCGGCCGCGCGCCACATGCCGGCATGCGCGGGCAGGGCGCCATAAAAGCTGCCAACCTCCTCAAGGCAATCGGCCATCAGATTGAAATGCTTGGATTCTTCATCCGCCGCCTTGACCCAATCATCATAGAAACCCATCGGCAGCTTTATGTCTGTGAACCGCGCGATAATGTCCCAGTGCAGATCAACGGCGTTCAATTCGATATGGGCCACAGCATGCAGTAGCGCGATGCGGCCCTCGGGCGTGCCGGGCTTGCGGCTCGGCACGTCGCGCGGGCTAAGCAGTTCGGGTGCATCGGGACGCGCAGGATGCATTGGCGGGGTTGCGTGGCCAATTTCCGGCATCTCGCCAGCCTCGCGCGCCCGTTTCCACTCAGCCGCATAGCGCCGCGAAAGGGCGGTCTTGTCGCGACCGTCCGCGCAACGCAGCACGGCTTCTGCCATCTGGGCAAGCGGGATCACAACGCGCGCACGGCCTCAAGGACGTCCTCGACATGGCCCGGAACTTTGACCTTGCGCCAGACTTGGGCGACTGTGCCGTCCGCCGCGATCAGGTAAGTGGCGCGCTCGATACCCATCGACTTCTTGCCGTACATGTTCTTCTCGACCCAAACGCCAAATCCTTCGGTGATGTCGCCTGCCTCGTCAGAAATTAATGGCACGGTCAAATCATGCTTTGCAGCGAACTTGTCGTGCTTGGCCATCGTGTCGCGTGAAATGCCATAGACCTTGGCACCAGCAGCCTCAAAATCGGCAAGGCTGTGGGAAAAGCCGATGCTCTCTTTGGTGCAGCCCGGCGTGTCGTCGCGCGGATAAAAGAACAAAACAACCGGCGCGCCTTTCAGCGCGCTCAGGCTGACATTGCCGCCGCCGGTGACGGGGGCGTTAAAATCCGGCGCGATATCGCCGACTGCGGGGCCTTGGGGGGTATCGGTCATCTGTCACGTCTCTTTCACTTGGAAGCTATGTGGTTGACTGGCATACTAGGGCGAATTTGGCCCGTGCCAAGCCTGCAACCCCGGATGATGATGCAAGACGACACTGTCCCCGTTCCGAAACCCCGCGCGCCTTTCTGGCGCCGGTTTGGGATATGGGCAGGCTCCAGCGTGTTTACCGTGCTGTTGCTGCTGGGGCTTGGCGTGTCTGGTGGCGCGATGGTCCTCAAGGACAGGCCACTGACCGCGCCCCCGTGGCTACAATCGCGCATCGAAGAAAGGCTTGCACAGGCAATCCCCCAAGCGCGGGTCAGTTTCGGCGAAATGGTCTTGGTGATCGAACAGGACTGGGCACCGCGTATCCGTTTGCGCGATCTGGCGGTCACGACCCCTGACGGCGCAGAGATTATCCGGTTCAATGAGGTCAAGGCGACCTTTGCTGCCGCACCGCTGCTTGACGGTGTGGTGCAGCCAAAGTCGGTTCTGCTGTCGGGTATCTTTGCAACGCTCCAGCGGACAGAAACCGGGGCGTTCCGCATCAGTGCGGGCCTTGATCCGGTCGCACCTGCGCGTCAGGCCGCGACTTTGCCGGAACTGATTGGCCAGATGGACACGGTATTGCAGCGCCCCGAACTGAGCGCGCTGCGCGAGGTTGATGTGCGGGCGTTGACCCTGCGCTACGAGGACGTCGCCGTTGACCGCGCATGGACTGTCGATGGCGGGCGTTTGCGCGCGCAACGTGACGGGACTGCCCTGTCTCTGTCAGCCGATCTGGCGGTTCTCAGCGGCGGCGCAAGCGTGGCCACATTGGCGGCAAACTACGCCAGTGAAATTGGCCAGACCCAAGCCGAGTTCGGGATCAGCTTTGATGGTGTGGATGCCCGCGATATTGCCGCACAAGGCCCTGCATTCGCGTGGCTGGACGTGCTGCGCGCGCCGATTGCTGGCTCTGTCCGGTCGGGGCTGTTGCCCGATGGCCGGTTCGAGCAGTTGAATGCAACGCTGCAGATCGGGGCGGGCGTGGTTCAGCCCAATGACAGCACAACGCCGATCCCGTTCGAGGGCGTGCGCAGTTATTTTAGCTATATTCCCGAACAACGCCTGTTGCGGTTTGACGAATTCATGGTGCAAAGCGCTTGGGTTACCGGCCAAGCCTCTGGCACCGCGCAACTGGGCCTGACAGAGGACCGCCGCAAGCTGACGGATCTGGTTGCGCAAATCCAGATGCAAAACCTGAGCGCGAACCCAAACGGGCTTTATGCGCAGCCGGTTGATCTGTCTGGCGCTGACGCTGATTTCCGGTTGGAACTGGACCCTTTCCGCATGCAGCTGGGTCGCTTGCAGATCAACGATCAGGGGCGCACATTGCTGATGGACGGGCATCTGCGCGCTGACCCCGATGGATGGGATCTGGCGCTGGACGGCCAGATGGATGCGCTGGACCCCGACCGGCTGCTGGCCCTCTGGCCCGAGGGGCTTGTTGAAAAGACGCGGCTCTGGCTATCCCAAAACCTGCTTGACGGGACTGTGCGGGATGTTGATCTGGCGCTGCGTCGCGCGCCGGGCCGTGCGCCCCAGACCTATGTGGGATCGTGCGGGATGTTGATCTGGCGCTGCGCCGCGCGCCGGGCCGTGCGCCCCAGACCTATGTGGCGTTCGATTATGACGGCGCTGAGGTGAAATTCCTCAAGGACATGCCGCCCGTCAAAAATGCCGAAGGGCATTTCACGCTATCTGACACGCGGCTGGTTGTAAGCGTCGATGCAGGTCAGGTGACGCCAGACCAAGGCGACGCGATTGAATTGACAGGATCGTCGTTCATTTTGCCCGATATCACGGTCAAGGACGGCTCTCCGGCTGTGATCCGGCTACAAACCCGATCAAGCGTCACTGCGGCATTGTCACTGCTGAATGTTCCGCCGCTAAGCGTGATGGATAAGGCAGGTCTGGCAGTTGCAATTGCTGACGGCCGCGCGGTCTTGGAAGGGACGCTGGCCGTGCCGCTGAAGCGCGGCGATGGCCTCAAGAACCTGCAGTACCACATGTCGGGTGATTTGACGGCTGTCGCATCTGAGACGCTGGTCAAGGGGCGGACTTTGCGTGCGCCAAAGATGCGCGTGACGGCGACAAATACCGGTGTCACGATTGCGGGATCAGGCGAAATTGACGGTGTGCCCTTCGATGCCACTTGGGCACAGCCGATTGGCAAAGGTGCCGACAAAAGCACGTTGCGCGGACAGGTGCGCCTGTCGAACAATGCGCTTGAAACCTTTGGTGTGCGTCTGCCGCAGGGGACAGTTTCGGGCACCGCACCTGCCCAGCTTGCGCTTGATTTCCAGCGCGGTCGTGCGCCGCGTTTCAGCGTGAACTCGCAACTGCGCGGGATCGGGTTGCGTGTGCCGCAAATATCGTGGTCCAAGCCCGCAAATCGAACTGCGCAATTGTCCGTTGCGGGCGCTTTGGGCGCCATACCGGTTGTGGATACATTGCGCCTTGAGGCGCCCGGATTGACCGCGTCCGGTGGTGTCGCGCTCAACCCGGGTGGCACACTTGAACGGGTCCGCTTTGACACGCTGAAAGTTGGCGGTTGGCTGAATGCGCCGGTCGACATCTTGGGGCAGGGCGCGGGCAAGCCTGTTCAAATCGCCTTGCGCGGCGGGTCTGTTGATCTGCGCGCCATGGGCGAGGCGAGCGGTGGTGGGGGCGGTAACACAAGTGCACCCGCCGGGCCGCCGATGCAGGTGCGACTGGACCGTTTGCAGATCACAGACACGATAGCCCTGACCGACTTGCAAGGTAGCTTTGGCACAGCAGGCGGGCTTGACGGGGCGTTTCGCGCGCGCATGAACGGCGGCACTGCTGTCGAAGGGCGCGTCGTGCCGCAAGCGGGCCGGTCAGCCGTGCGCCTCATTTCCAGCGATGCGGGCGGGGTGTTGCGTTCAGCGGGACTGCTCAAGCAGATCGAGGGGGGGCAGTTGCAATTGTTGCTGACGCCGGTCGGGAATGCGGGCGCATTCGACGGCACGCTGACGGTTGGTGCGGTGCGGGTGCAAAATGCGCCCGGTATCGCAGGGCTGGTGAACGCGATTTCGGTGGTTGGGTTGGTTAACGAGCTAAACGGCGACGGCATCTATTTCGAGGATGTCGAGGCGCAGTTCAGCCTCACGCCCAACCGTCTGACATTGCGCCAAGGCAGTGCCGTTGGCGCGTCCATGGGCCTGTCGATGGACGGGGTCTATGCCCTTGATAGCGGTCAACTTGCCATGCAAGGCGTGATCACGCCTGTGTACCTTTTGAACGGGATCGGATCGGTTTTGACCCGCAAGGGCGAGGGGCTGTTTGGCTTTAACTACACCCTTGGCGGTGATGCCAAGGCCCTTGCGGTGTCCGTCAATCCGCTGTCGGCACTGGCACCGGGAATGTTCCGCGACATTCTGCGCAGCACGCCGCGCCAACCCACCACGGGCACGCGCAGTGGCCTGCCGGATGCACTTGCCGATACGCCAACGGGCGCGCCCGATACTGCAGCGCAGAAACCGGTTGCTCAGGGCTATGAAGGGCGCTAGGCGGCGCGCATGAAACTGTCTGACTTTGATTTTGACCTGCCCGAAGCATTGATCGCGACCCGTCCGGCGTCGCCACGGTCTTCTGCGCGCCTGCTGGTGGCGGATGGGGCAGAGATTCACGACCGCATTGTGACGGATCTGACCGATTGGCTGCGGGCGGGCGACCGTCTGGTGCTGAATGACACCCGCGTGATTCCGGCGCGCTTGTCCGGCACACGCACCCGCGACAGTGCGCAGGGCCGTGTCAGCGCAGGCATCGAAGTCACGTTGCTGGAACCGCGCGGCGATGGCACATGGAGCGCGTTGATCAAGCCCTTGCGCAAAGTAAAAACGGGCGAACAGATCATTTTCAGTGATAGTCTGTCTGCAACGCTTGCGAGTATCGCAGACGGACAGGGCCATCTGCGCTTTAATTGCAGTGGCGATGATTTTGACGCCGCATTGAATGCTGCCGGTGCTATGCCACTGCCGCCCTATATTGCCGCCAAACGTCCGGCGGATGCGCGTGATTTGACGGATTATCAGACCGTTTGGGCGCGCGCCTCTGGTGCGGTTGCTGCACCGACAGCGTCTTTGCATTTTGATGCGCCGCTGCTGGAAGCCCTTGCCGCCAAGGGGGTGACATTCAGCTACGTGACCTTGCATGTCGGCGCAGGAACGTTTCTGCCGGTAAAGGTCGACGACATTGCGGATCACAAAATGCACGCCGAATGGGGACTGGTCACAGAACAAGCCGCCCGTGAAATCGCCGCGACCAAGGCGGCGGGCGGTCGTGTGATCCCCGTCGGCACAACCGCCCTGCGCCTGATAGAGACCGCAGGCCGCGCGGGTGCGATTGCACCATGGGAAGGCGACACCGACATCTTTATTACGCCGGGGTTCACATTTCAGGTGGCGGATGCGTTGATGACCAATTTTCATCTGCCGAAATCCACGCTGATGATGCTGGTCTCTGCTATGATGGGCACGCAAACCGTCAAAAACATCTACGCCCACGCCATCGCACAGGAATACAGGTTCTTTTCTTACGGTGATGCGTCTTTGTTAATACCAACGTCGCAAAAAGACGCTAAAGACCCCAAATAGTCGCCTGTCGTTACGACCCACGCTGTCGCGGATGCCACTACCGACAAGACATCAAAAGGAATCGGATCATGCTTCAGGTACTTTCCAGCGCTTGGGCGCTGCTTCTGGGCATGGGGTTGCTGATGATCGGCAACGGCATGCAGGGCACGCTGCTGGGTATTCGCGGCGCGCTTGAGGATTTTTCGACGTTTCAGATGTCGATCGTGATGTCGTGCTATTTTGTCGGTTTTCTGGGCGGGTCGCGGATGGCGCCGGGGATGATCCGGCGGGTCGGACATGTGCGGGTCTTTGCGGCGCTGGCCTCGCTGATCTCTGCGGTGATGATCCTCTATCCCACTTTTCCCAATATCGTGATGTGGTCGCTTGGGCGTATCCTGATCGGATTTTGCTTTTCTGCAGTGTATGTGACTGCCGAAAGCTGGCTGAACAACGCGGCCACCAACGAAAACCGGGGGCAGGCATTGTCGCTTTATATGATCGTCCAGACTTTGGGCATCGTGATATCGCAGGCGCTTTTGCTGACGGCTGACCCATCGGGCTATGTGCTGTTTGTGATCCCTTCGGTATTGGTCAGCCTCGCGATTACGCCGATCCTGCTGTCGATCAGCCCGACACCGGCGTTTGACACCACCAAACCAATGAGCCTGCGTGAACTTCTGGGCTTTTCGCCGCTGGGCTGCGTCGGCATGTTCCTGATGGGGGGCATCTTTTCGGCGCAATTCGGCATGGCATCGGTTTATGGCGCCGAAGCGGGGCTAAGCGTGGCCCAGATTTCGACCTTTGTGGCGACCTTCTTTGTTGGCGCTGTGATGTTACAATACCCCATCGGCTGGATTTCGGACCGGATGGACCGGCGCGCCTTGGTTGTGGTGGTTTCTGCAATCGGTGCTGCAGGCTCAGCGGTCGGGATGCTGTTGGGGCATCAGTTCATCATGCTGCTGGTTTCTGCCTTTGTTGTGGGCGGTATGGCGAACCCGCTCTATTCCTTGCTGATCGCGCATACCAACGACTTTCTCGAACATGAAGACATGGCGGCAGCGTCGGGCGGTATGATATTTATCAATGGTTTAGGCGCTATTTTGGGTCCGGTGATCACGGGCTGGATGATGGGCACTTCACTTGGGCCGGGGGGGTTCTACCTCTTTACCGGGATCCTCTTTGTTATTCTGGCCTTTTATGCGGCTTACCGCTCTGCGCGCGGTGCCGTCATCCCGGTTGAAGACAAAGGCAGCTATGTGCCGATCAGTGCCGCAGCAACCGGCGTTGCGTTGGAATATGCGCAGGAACTTGCCATTGAGGCGGATCAGGAAAACGAAAACGCCGCTTGATAGCGATAACCATGTCGCTTTTGATACAATTCGTGAGTGGTTATTCAGGTTAACCTGTTCTTAACTAATGTGAATAGCATAGCGCCCGTGTCCGGAGAGTTGTCATGGTAAAGCCTGAAGATATTTTGCAATTCTGGTTGGATGAAACCGGGCCTTCCGGTTGGTACGAGGCCAGTGATGCGCTTGATGAAACCATCCGCACCCGTTTCCTGACGGCCTGGGAGGAAGCCTGCCAAGGCAAGTTCTCGCTTTGGCTGACCTATCCTTCGGGCGCGCTGGCCTACATTATCTTGACCGACCAGTTCTCTCGCAACATGTTCCGCGGCTCTGACAAGGCATTCGCCTCTGACAAACTGGCTTTGGCAGTTGCCAAACTGTCGATCCAGCGCAACTGGGACATGAAGATCGACGAACCTGCGCGGCAGTTCTTTTACCTTCCTTTGATGCATTCTGAAAACCTGTGTGATCAGGACCGCTGTGTGCGACTGATGTGCGAGCGGATGCCAGAAACCCGGCAGAACAATCTGCTGCACGCCCGCGCCCACCGCGACGTGATCCGGCAGTTCGGCCGTTTCCCCTATCGCAATGCCGCACTCGGGCGCAAAGTCACACCGCTTGAGCAGACCTATCTGGACGGTGGCGGGTACGGCAGCACACTGCGGACCTTGCAGGCGGCCGCATAAGAACATCCCACGCCTCGCTTGCTGAGGTTGTAGCCCTGCGGTATGTAGTTTAACGGTAAACTATATTTGTAACACCTACCCGCGAGGTTTCCGTCATGGCTGCACAATCCTTTGATCTTATTGTCATCGGGGCTGGTCCGGGGGGCTATGTTGCGGCCATTCGTGGCGCGCAATTGGGCATGAAGGTCGCCATCATCGAACGCGAGAACCTTGGCGGTATCTGTCTGAATTGGGGATGTATCCCGACCAAGGCGATGCTGCGGTCCTCCGAAGTGTTCCATCTGATGCAGCGCGCCAAGGAATTCGGCCTTAAGGCGGATGGCATCGACTATGATCTGGACGCGGTGGTGAAACGGTCGCGCAAAGTGGCCGGTCAGCTGTCTGGCGGCATCGGTCATTTGATGAAAAAGAACAAAATCACCGTCTTTATGGGCGAGGCGCGCATTCCGGCCAAAGGAAAGGTCAGCGTCAAATCCGACAAAGGCACCGAAGAGCTGACGGCAAAGAACATCGTTCTGGCCACCGGGGCGCGTGCCCGCGAGCTGCCGGGGCTTGAGGCCGATGGCAAGCTGGTCTGGACCTACCGCCACGCCTTGCAGCCCGTGCACATGCCCAAAAAACTGCTGGTGATCGGATCAGGTGCTATCGGCATCGAATTTGCCAGCTTTTACAACACGCTGGGCGCGGATACGACAGTGGTTGAAGTTATGGACCGTGTCCTGCCGGTAGAAGACGAAGAAATTTCCGCCTTTGCCAAGAAAGCCTTTGAAAAGCAGGGCATGAAGATCATGCAGAAAGCGATGGTCAAGAAACTTGACCGCGCGGGCGACAAAGTGACTGCCCACATCGAAGTGGGCGGCAAGACCGAGACACATGAATTCGATACGGTCATTTCTGCCGTGGGCATTGTCGGCAACATCGAAAACCTGGGCCTTGAAGAATTGGGCGTCACAATCGACCGCACCCATGTCGTGACGGACGAATATTGCCGCACCGGCGTGGATGGGCTTTATGCCATTGGCGACATCGCAGGCGCACCATGGCTTGCGCACAAGGCCAGCCACGAGGGCGTCATGGTCGCCGATCTGATCGCCGGAAAACACGCCCATCCCGTCAAACCCGAAAGTATTGCAGGCTGCACCTATTGCCACCCGCAAGTCGCATCGGTCGGCTACACCGAGGCGAAGGCAAAAGAGCTGGGCTATGACATCAAGGTCGGGCGCTTTCCCTTTGTCGGCAACGGCAAGGCCATTGCTTTGGGCGAAGAGAACGGCATGATCAAAACCATCTTTGACGCCAAGACGGGCGAGTTGTTGGGCGCGCATATGATCGGGGCAGAGGTAACCGAACTGATTCAGGGCTATGTCGTGGGCCGCCAGTTGGAAACTACTGAAGAAGACCTGATGAACACCGTCTTCCCGCATCCGACCTTGAGCGAAATGATGCACGAGTCGGTTCTCGACGCTTACGACCGCGTAATCCATATGTGATGCATCGCGCGGTGGCGCAGGCGGCGTTGCACTTGTAGGCTGACCAGGAATATCCGCAACAGGAGCAGTCCCTTGGTCAGTCTGAACCGCGTCGTGATGCAGCCCAAAAGCCGCCGAATGATACAGGCGCTTGGCCCCAAAACGCTGGACGTCGCCGAGGTGTCCGGCAAATGGGGCCAGATGTTCAACTTCAAAAGCTATGAACAGTTCTGGTATCCCGCCCATGATATTTGTCTGGGGCCTTACAGGGATTCGGCTGGCAAGACCCGCACGTTTGATCTGATCCTTGCCAATCAGGTCTGGGAACATCTGGACCGACCTTATGCCGCCACCGGCCATGTCTATGACATGCTGCGCCCGCTTGGGTATTTCTGGCTGGCCGTGCCGTTCTTTGTGCCATTGCACGCCGCGCCCCAAGACAATTCAAGATGGAGCGCGCGGGGCCTCAAGAACCTGTTGATCGAATGCGGTTTTGAGGAAGAAGCGATCTATGCCGAGCAATGGGGCAACCGCCACGTCGCGCTGCGTAACATGGAAGAGGTCTGGCCGCCGGTCTACGATGAGGCTACCGATACCCTCAAGAACGACCCGAACATGCCTGTGTGTTCTTGGGCATTGGCACAAAAGGTCTGAATGGAACAGAAAACCTCTTTCCCGCTCGTTTTTGCGTTGTGGGGTGCCGGTTTGGGCGCTGCCGCGCAATACGGCAAAATGTCTGTTATCTTTGACATACTGCCGGGGGCCTATCCTGACGCAGGGGCAAACATCGGCTGGATCGTGTCCCTTGTGGGCGGTGTTGGCATCCTGTTCGGTGTGATTGCCGGTGTTTTGGTGGCGCGCATTCGCTACCGCCGCGCGCTGCTGTGGGCGTTGTGGTTGGGCGCTATAGTCTCTTTTATTCAAGCGTTTTTGCCGCCGCTGTCGTGGATGCTGTTCAGCCGGATTGCCGAAGGTGCGTCGCATCTGGTTATTGTCGTGGCGGCCCCGACATTGATCGCGCAACTCAGTGCGCCGCGCCATCGCGGCTTTACCCTGACGCTATGGGGCACGTTCTTTGGTGTCGCTTTTGCAATTCTCGCCTTTGCGGGCAGGCCTTTGGCAGAAAGCTACGGATTGCCTGCGTTGTTCGCCGCGCATGGGGTTTATATGGCTATCTTTGCGCTGTACCTGTCTGCACGGCTGCGCGCCTTACCGCCCGAGGATGCGCAACCCGTTTTGTCACTGCCTGCGGTGCTGCGCAGCCACGTCACAATCTACACCTCTGCGCGCCTTGCCGCACCGGCTGCGGGCTGGTTGTTTTACACGTTCAGCTTTGTTTCCATTCTGACGGTTTTACCGCCCTTTCTGGACCCGGGTCTGCGCCACATAATTATGGGCGCAATGCCCATCGTCAGCATCATTGTCTCAATGACCTTTGGCGTATTTCTGCTGCGCTATATCTCGGCTGTTCAGGTGATCGAATTTGGCTTTGCTTTATCCTTTCTCTGCGCCCT
This sequence comes from Paracoccaceae bacterium, assembly GCA_017854675.1. GTDB lineage: Bacteria > Pseudomonadota > Alphaproteobacteria > Rhodobacterales > Rhodobacteraceae > Sulfitobacter. The sequence goes on from JAFMHE010000001.1 coordinate 12,900, forward strand.
CTGGCTTTGGTTCATGCCCGGTTTCCCCATTGCTTGTCTTGCTCTTGCAGGCGCCATGGGATTGATCCAAGGGGCCAGCTTTGCAGCGGTGCCGCAACTGAACGCGACCGCGTCGGGGCAGTCACAAGCCAATGGTGCGATGGCCCAGATGGGCAACATCGGTAATACGCTGGGCACGCCGGTGATGGCCGCAGCGTTGGTTGGCATGGGATATGCGGCCCTGCCGGTCCTCGCTGGTGTGGCCTTTGCGGCCGGGCTTGTCGTGCATGTCTGGCTTGGGACATTGCGCCGCGATTGACGCCGTTCTCCTTTCGTACTCAATTTTCCGTTGGAGAATCCTACACGCACGACTATGTACAAAGGCTTAACGGGGGTTTGTTATGGCTGAGCTGAAATACATCGAAGTGCGCGGCGCGCGCGAGCACAATCTCAAGAACATCGATGTGGACATCCCGCGCGATCAGCTTGTTGTTATTACAGGACTTTCCGGGTCAGGAAAGTCATCTTTGGCCTTTGACACGATCTATGCGGAAGGCCAACGCAGGTACGTCGAATCGCTGTCGGCTTATGCGCGGCAGTTCCTTGATATGATGCAAAAACCGGATGTGGACCACATTTCCGGTCTCAGCCCCGCGATTTCGATTGAACAAAAGACAACGTCAAAAAACCCGCGCTCAACCGTCGGCACTGTCACGGAAATTTATGACTACATGCGTCTGCTTTTTGCGCGGGTCGGCACGCCCTATTCGCCCGCGACCGGAAAACCGATTGAGGCGCAACAGGTGCAGGACATGGTGGACCGCACCATGACCATGGAGGAGGGGACGCGCGGCTATCTGCTTGCCCCGATTATCCGGGACCGCAAAGGCGAATACCGCAAGGAATTCATTGAGTTGCGCAAACAGGGCTTCCAACGCGTCAAGGTTGACGGTGCATTTTATGATCTGGATGAGCCGCCGACGCTGGACAAGAAGTTCCGGCACGATATCGACGTTGTCGTCGACCGTATTGTGGTTCGCGCAGGTTTGGAAACGCGTCTAGCCGACAGTTTGCGCACCGCGCTTGACCTTGCCGACGGCATCGCAATTCTGGAAACAGCACCAGCCGAGGGCGAACCTGAACGCTACACGTTCTCAGAGAAATTTGCTTGCCCTGTCAGCGGCTTTACCATCCCGGAAATCGAACCCCGGCTTTTTTCATTCAACGCGCCGTTTGGAGCATGCCCGTCCTGTGACGGCCTTGGTGTCGAGTTGTTCTTTGACGAACGGTTGGTTGTGCCCGATCAGAACCTCAAAATCTACGATGGTGCGCTCGCTCCATGGCGCAAGGGAAAAAGTCCCTATTTCAAGCAGACGATCGAAGCGATCGCCAAGCATTACAAGTTCGACCAGAACACCAAATGGAAAGATCTCGATGCTGATGTGCAGAAAGTCTTTCTATATGGCTCGGGTAAAGAAGAGATTAAGTTCCGCTATGACGAAGGGGGCCGCGTCTACGAAGTAAGCCGCGTGTTCGAAGGTGTCATTCCAAACATGGAGCGCCGCTACCGCGAGACTGACAGCAACTGGATTCGTGAAGAATTCGAGCGCTATCAGAACAACCGGTCCTGCGGAACTTGCGAAGGCTACCGGCTGCGTCCCGAGGCTTTGGCAGTCAGGATTGCTGACCTGCATGCGGGACAAGTCGTCCAGATGTCCATCAAGGATGCCTTTGACTGGTGTGAGACCGTTCCAAGCCGTCTGACAGTGCAGAAAAACGAGATTGCGAAGGCGATTTTGAAGGAAATCAGAGAGCGCCTTGGATTTTTGAATAACGTTGGATTAGAATACCTTACGCTGGCACGTTCAAGTGGCACATTAAGTGGGGGGGAAAGCCAGCGCATTCGACTTGCCTCTCAAATCGGGTCTGGCCTGACAGGCGTGCTGTATGTGCTGGATGAGCCTTCCATCGGCCTGCACCAACGCGACAATGACCGCTTGCTTTTGACTCTCAAGAACCTGCGTGATCAGGGAAATACAGTGATCGTGGTAGAACACGACGAAGAAGCCATTCGCGAGGCGGATTACGTTTTTGACATTGGGCCAGGTGCAGGCGTGCATGGCGGTCGGGTTGTCAGTCATGGCAAGCCGGAACAGATTGCGGCGGACCCGAATTCCGTGACCGGTCAATACCTCACGGGTGCGCGTGAAATCCCCATTCCGCCCAAGCGCCGCAAAGGGAATAAGAAGAAAATTCAAGTGGTTAAGGCAACCGGGAACAACCTTCAGAACGTGACGGTCGATTTCCCGTTGGCCAAATTCGTTTGTGTTACGGGTGTTTCCGGCGGCGGAAAATCGACGCTGACGATTGAGACATTGTTCAAAACGGCATCCATGAACTTGAACGGTGCGCGACAAACGCCTGCGCCCTGCCAAACGATCAAAGGGTTGGAACATCTCGACAAAGTCATTGATATCGACCAGCGGCCGATTGGCCGTACACCCCGCTCTAACCCGGCGACTTACACCGGTGCATTCACACCGATCCGAGATTGGTTCGCGGGACTTCCTGAAGCAAAAGCAAGAGGTTACAAGCCGGGGCGGTTTTCCTTTAACGTCAAGGGGGGGCGCTGCGAAGCCTGCCAGGGCGATGGTGTAATCAAGATCGAAATGCATTTTCTGCCGGATGTTTATGTCGAATGCGAGACCTGCAAAGGTGCCCGGTACAACCGGGAAACACTGGAGATCAAATTCAAGGGTAGGAGCATCGCCGATGTGCTTGATATGACAGTAGAAGATGCGCAAACCTTCTTTCAGGCGGTGCCGTCGATCCGGGAAAAAATGGACGCGCTGATGCGGGTCGGTCTTGGCTATATCAAAGTTGGTCAGCAGGCGACGACACTGTCGGGTGGCGAGGCGCAGCGCGTAAAACTATCAAAGGAATTGAGTAAACGCTCAACGGGACGCACGCTTTATATTCTGGATGAACCCACCACGGGTCTGCACTTTGAAGATGTTCGTAAGTTATTGGAAGTGCTGCACGAATTGGTTGATCAGGGCAATTCGGTGATCGTTATTGAACACAATCTTGATGTGGTGAAAACCGCCGATTACATCATTGATATTGGTCCCGAAGGCGGCGATGGCGGTGGCTGTGTTGTGGCCACAGGCACGCCCGAGCAGGTTGCGGAAGTGGTGGAGAGCTATACGGGCAGGTACCTGAAGCCTATGTTGGAAAAGCGTGCGAAAGTTGCCGCCGAGTAAGGGCGAAATATCTGATTTCTGCTATCTGGCCGAAAGGCATAGATCCAGGAGCCGACTGAAATCCTTTGGTGGCAGGCTGTCGAACTGACCGCATAGGGTTTCTATTTCGTCTGCTCGACGTGCGCCGACAACAGGATCGGCAAAAAGGTGAAACTTTTCAGATATTTCCGCATCTGAAAGGGGCAGATCACTGTCACCCTTTGGCGTCCTTGGTTCGTCCTGAAAACGGCGACCATCATGCGTATGCAAAGTAACTTGCGCCCAGCGTTTTCCTTGAGAGATTTTCGTAAAATGCGGATCATCTATCAGGCGGATGCTGTCGCTTACCCGGATTATTTCAGGATCTGTTAAGGTTTCTTTGCCAAGCTCGGGTACACCGATCTGACCGCGCACAATCATTGTGGCAACGGGAAAGGCGATGCCATAGGCAAATTCGTCCGGTGTCGTGGGTCTGTGGCCGGCAAGGCGCGTCGCGTTATGGAAGGTTGCGATGTCGACACCTGAAATGTCTGTGTGATGCAGGTGGTGAACTTTCATCAAATGCGCGACAGAATCAATGCTGGGATGGGCCCAGCGACAACAGGGGTAGGGTTTGTAGCTGGTGTCTTCAACTGTGCGCCACGCAGTGCCAAGATCGGCCCAGAACTCTGGTGCGTCTTCACATGTCAGGGCAGGTGCACCGGTAAAGCCTTCACTGGCGAGGAATGCTGCAACAACGCCAGAAGGAGCGCCCCAGCCAACCCCGTCGCGCACATTTGTGGGATGATCAATGCACCGCATCATTTGGCTGCGGGGGCCGTGATATTCTCCGATGCCGGCGGCATGACGAATTTGCTCGGCACTCAGGCCCATCATGCGTGCGGCTGCCGCTGCGACACCGACGGCAGTCCATGCACCAGAGGTGTGGTAGTCGGCACAAGTCGCATGTTGCGCAAGGCCCGCACGATAGCTGATCTCATATCCTACAGCGATATGGCTGGCGAATGCGGCACCATCCAGGGGCTGTTCAGCGCAATCGGCCATGGCCATCAACGCCGGAAAGACAGCTGATCCCGCATGCCCCTTACAAGGCGACGTCGAATCGTGCGCGTCAACAGCATCTACCGTAAACGCACCTGCCATTGCGGCACCGGCGGGCGACAGGCGCACACCCGTCATCAAAACGCGTGATGCACCTGCAGTGCCTGTGCCGAAAGTAGCACGCGCCGCGCGCACGGCGGATTGTGCCATTTCCGTGGTTGAGGCCACTGCCGCGACGCCCATTGTGTCCAAAAAAGACCGGCGCAGGATGACGAGCAAGGATTCAGGAAGATCCGAATACCTCAGTTCTGCCGAAAAGGTGTGAAAAGGCACAGTCATCGCATTGCTCCAAACTAGACGCTGACGTCAGCCTACTGTCGCGAAGCCTGTGCGATTGCCTGAAAACGACTTTAGTCGTCGCGGCCACGTGCTGCAAACCGCGGCAACATCGCAGAAAAATCGCGACCGCGGCCGTTTTCGTCTTCGACAAATGTGCGATAAAGTTCCAACGCGCGCGCGCCCATGGGGGTATCTGCATCAACCAGTTCGGCCGCCTGTTGACTAAGGCCAAGGTCCTTCAGCATCAATTCCGCTGCAAAACCAGGTGTATAGCCGTTGTCTGCGGGAGAGGTCGGCCCGACACCCGGGGCGGGGCAATAGGCATTCATCGACCAGCTATAGCCGGATGACGTGCTCACGACATCAAACATCTTCTGCCGCTCAAGTCCCAGTTTGTCAGCAAGCGCAAAGGCTTCGCAAGTGGCGATCATCGTGGCGCCAAGGATCATGTTGTTGCAGATTTTGGCCGCTTGACCGGCACCCGCATCGCCGCAATGGACGGCCTTTTGTCCCATAATCTCAAACAAGGGCGCCGCGGTTGCGAACGCCTCTGCGGTGCCACCGGCCATGAACGTCAGCGTCCCTGCCGCAGCCCCGCCGATGCCACCCGATACCGGCGCATCCACGCATAATATGTTTTTGTCTGTTGCGGCTTGCGCGACATTGCGCGCGCTTTCGACATCGACCGTTGAGCAATCAATCAAAGTCGCCCCCGCACGCATGTGATCAAGCGCGAGTGCGGCAACCTCGCGCAGGATCGTGCCGTTTGGTAACATGGTGATCACGACATCCGCGCCTTCAACAGCCTCCGGAATGCTGCCAACCGATGTAACGCCGGTAGCCGCTGTGCCCGCCACGTCATAGCTGCGCAAACTATGACCCGCCGCCGCGAGGTTCGCAGCCATAGGGGCCCCCATATTGCCCAGTCCAATAAAACCAATTGTGAGTGCGGTCATGGTGATCTCCTAAAGTTTCAAGGCGTTTTTGCCCAAGGGTTGCAGCATCTTGGATACCGCCGCAAGCGGGACCTGCATGTCTGGATATTGCCATTCGGGGGTGCGGTCCTTGTCGATAATCGCCGCACGAATCCCTTCAAGAAAATCGCCATGCTCCATGGCGCGGTACGTAAACCGGTACTCCAGATCGAGCGCTTTTTCCATGTTCAGCGACGGACCGCGCAGCCTGTGCATCATTTCGACGGTGCAAGCGGCAGAAAGGGGGCTAACCCGCGAGAGCTTTTTCAAGGCATCAATAGCAAACGCGCTGTTTTCGGCGTTCAAGAGCGTCAGAATATCGCTCAGCGTTTCACCCGCAAAATGGGCATCTATTTCTGCCCTCAACGCGCGTAACTCCCCTTTAGGGGCTGCTCCGCTCGCCGCTTCAATACTGTCGGTTACGCCACTTTCCTCCAGAGCCTTGATCACCCCGGACCACTTTAACTCTGGAATGTAAGTATCTGCAAAACCTGCATATATAGCGTCATCTGCATTCATCCTTGTGGCTGTTGTGCCAAGGTATTCGCCCAGCCGTCCAGGCGCGAGCGCCAGCATCAGCGTCCCACCAACATCCGGGACCAGACCAATGCCGCATTCGGGCATTGCGATCTGACTGCTCTGCCCCACGATGCGGTGAGAGCCGTGGCAGCCAATCCCCACACCGCCGCCCATCGTAAAGCCCTGAAGAAAGGACACGACAGGTTTGGGATATGTGAAAATCTTGTGGTTCAGCCGGTATTCATCGGCCCAGAAGGTCTGACCGTAGGCAAAATCACCTGCTCTGCCAGTGGCATAAAGCTCTGCAATGTCGCCGCCCGAACAAAAGGCGCGGTCGCCTTCGGCGTCGATCACAATTAGTGCAACGGCATCATCGTGGCGCCATGCGTCAAATGCGGCTTCGATGGCCATACACATGTCATAGGTCATCGCGTTCAAGGCTTGGGGGCGCTGCAATGTGATGCGTCCGGCGCGCCCGGTGATGCGGATGTTGATATCGCTCATCGGTGCGCCAACAGATCACGGGCGACGATCACGCGCATGATCTCGTTTGTTCCCTCAAGAATCTGGTGCACACGCAAATCACGCACCAGCTTTTCGATCCCGTAATCCGCAAGATACCCGTACCCGCCATGCAGCTGCAGACACTGGTCGACAACTTTGCTGCCGGTTTCGGTGACAAACTTCTTGGCCATTGCACAGAATTTGGTGGCATCGGGCGCGCCTGTGTCCAATTTCCACGCGGCATGCCGCAAGAACGTCCGTGCGGCCTGCAACTCGATCTCCATATCCGCAAGCCGGAATTGCAGCCCTTGGAACTGGTCAATCGGTTTGCCGAATGCCTTGCGCTCGCCCATATACGCCAGCGTTTTGGTCAGCGCAATCTGTGCGGCACCCAAGGAACAAGCGGCGATGTTGAGGCGCCCGCCATCTAGCCCGATCATTGCATATTTGAAACCATCGCCCTCGGTTCCCACCAGATTGGTTGCAGAAATATTGCAATTGTCAAACTGGACCTGAGCGGTGGGTTGACTGCGCCAGCCCATCTTGTCTTCGAACCCGCCAAAGCTGAGGCCTTCGGTTCCCGCTTCTACATAGACCGTCGAGACACCGCGCGCGCCTTCATCCGCGGTGCGGACCATTGCGACATAGGCATCGGAATAGCCCCCGCCTGAAATGAACGCCTTGGTTCCGTTCAGCGTGTAGCCTTCATTTGTGCGCTCAGCACGCGTCTTGAGGGCTGCGGCGTCCGACCCGGAACCGGGCTCGGTCAGGCAATAGCTCAAAACGGTGTTCATGGCGATGATGTCGGGCATAACGCGCGACTTCAATTCGTCGCTGCCAAAGCTGTCCAGCATCTTGGCGCACATGTTGTGGATCGACAAAAAGGACGCGACAGACGGGCACGCCATCGACAGGGCTTCAAACACAAGTGTCGCATCAAGGCGCGACAGCCCCGCACCGCCTCCATCTTCGGTGACGTAAAGCCCGCCAAATCCAAGTGCGCCGACCTCGGGCCAAAGCGTCTTTGGGATGGTTCCGGCCTTTTCCCAAGTCTGCGCATGGGGCGCGATGTGCTCTTGACCGAATGCATAGGCCATATCAAGAATGGCCGTTTGTTCTTCACTTAGCGCAAAATCCATTTCGCTTCCTCCCTGAAACTCATCACCAGCTACGCACCAAACCTTGCAGGAATTTGTCGAGACCAGATCCCGTTTCAATTTTCCAAATAAACCTCCCCCCGGAGGGCCGGGAAGAGGTCAGGCGCAAAGAGTGCGGTTTTACTCCATGACGGGGATTGAGAATTCGCCACCTTCCTTGATGCCGGAGGGCCAGCGCGCTGTCACAGTTTTGGTGCGCGTATAGAATTTGAAAGCATCAGGGCCATGCTGGTTCAGATCGCCAAACACGGATTTCTTCCAGCCACCAAAGGTATGATAGGCCAGCGGCACCGGGATCGGCACGTTAATACCGATCATACCCACGTTGATCCGGTTGGCAAAGTCACGCGCCGCATCGCCGTCGCGGGTAAAGATCGCGGTCCCATTGCCATATTCGTGATCCATCGCAAGGCCAAGGGCCTCTTCATAGGTTTGGGCGCGCACACAGGTCAAAACAGGGCCAAAGATCTCTTGCTTGTAGATATCCATGTCCTTCGTCGCGTGATCAAACAGATGCGGACCAACGAAAAAGCCGTCCTCGTAGCCCTGCAGTTTAAAATCCCGGCCATCGACAACCAATTCTGCACCTTGGTCGATGCCCGTCTGGACCAGCCGTTCGATATTCGCCTTGGCCGCGGCGGTCACGACCGGTCCGTAATCAACGTCCTTGCCGGACGTATAGGGGCCGACTTTCAGACTTTCGATGCGCGGCACCAACTCTTTGATCAGCCGGTCGGCTGTGTCATCGCCCACGGGCACGGCGACAGAGATCGCCATGCAACGTTCGCCCGCAGCACCGTAACCTGCGCCAATCAGCGCATCGGCTGCTTGGGCCATATCTGCGTCAGGCATGATGATCATGTGGTTTTTCGCGCCGCCGAAACACTGGACGCGTTTGCCCTGCGCACAGCCTGTGCCGTAGATATATTCTGCGATCGGTGTAGAGCCGACGAAGCCTACAGATTGGATAACGTCGTTGTAAAGGATTGCGTCAACTGCCTCCTTATCACCATTGACCACCTGCAGGATGCCTTTGGGCAGGCCAGCTTCTTCGGCCAGTTCAGCCAGCATCAGGGGCACGGAAGGGTCACGCTCTGATGGTTTCAGGATGAACGCGTTGCCGCAGGCGATTGCGGGCGCAAACATCCACATCGGGATCATCGCAGGGAAGTTGAAGGGGGTAATTCCTGCTGTGACACCAAGAGCTTGGCGCATGGAGTACATGTCGATGCCCGGGCCCGCAGAATCGGTGTATTCACCTTTCAAAAGCTGCGGTGCGCCGATGCAATATTCGACGACCTCAAGGCCGCGCTGCACATCGCCTGCGGCATCGGGCAGAGTTTTACCATGTTCGCGAGATAAGGCTTCGGCGAGTTTGTCCATATCGCGGTTCAGCAAATCCACGAGCTTCATCAACACGCGCGCGCGGCGTTGCGGGTTTGTGGCGGCCCAGGCAGGTTGCGCCGCAGCGGCATAGGCGACCGCTTGTTCGAGTTCTTCTTTGGATGCCAGCGGGCATTTTGCCTGCACGTCGCCCGTTGCGGGGTTCATGACATCCGCAAATCGGCCTGAGGTGCCTTTGACGTGGGCGCCGTTGATGTAGTGGGTAAGTTCTTGCATGGATGCCTCCCTGAATGCGTTGCGACAACGATAGCCTTGCATTTGGGCAAGATAAAGGGGCAGTTGGGCAAAGTCATTTTGCATTTTTGCAAGACGGCGATTGGCATGTCATAGGGGAGGGGGCCAGCCCCCGATGCTGCAAGCAGCATCCCCCCGGAGGTTTATTTGGAAAATTGAAGGGGATTGGTGGTGCAGAATTGGGACGATTTGCGTTTGTTTCTGGCTGTGGCACGTGAGCAGAGCCTGTCAGGGGCAGGCAAGGTCTTGCGGCTGGATCCTGCGACTTTAGGTCGGCGCGTGGCACGGTTGGAGCTGGCACTTGACGTTGCTTTGTTTGTAAAATCGCCGCAAGGTTATGCGTTGACCGATGCAGGCGCAGCGTTATTGGCACGCGCCGAGACGGTCGAGCAGGGCATGCGGCAAGCGGTGGCGGGTGTAACCGGCGCGGCGGACCGTTTGACGGGGCAGATCCGCATCGGGGCACCGGATGGAGCGGCAAATTTTCTTTTGCCGCAGGTATGTGTGCAGATGGCGGGACGGCATCCCGATCTGGATATTCAGGTGGTTGCCTTGCCGCGGGTGTTCAACCTGTCGCGGCGCGAGGCGGATATGGCGATCGGTGTCAGCGCGCCGACAGGCAGCCGCCTGATCGTTCAAAAGGTTGCGGATTATCATCTGCATCTTGCAGGTTCCGAGGCGTATTTGGCCGGGCATCCGCCATTGAAGAGTGCCGTCGGCCTGAAAGAACACCGGATGGTAGGTTATATTCCTGATATGATCTTTGACCGGGAACTGGATTATCTGGCGGATCTGGGGATCGACCGTGTCCCGCTCGCGTCGAATTCCGTTTCCGTACAATTGCAGATGATCGCACGCGGCGGTGGTCTGGGGGTGGTGCATGACTTTGTCTTGCCATTTGCGCCGGGGGTCCGGCGCGTCTTGGCGGGTGACGTTCATTTAAGGCGGGCTTTCTATCTGATCCGACATGCGGATGATCGGAGCAACCGGAGACTGACAGTCTTTGCCCAAGAACTCAGCGCGGCGTTGAAGGCGGAAGTGGGGCGTTTGGAAGCATTGGCTTGACAGATGGCGGGGTTCTGGCGGACGCTAACGGGACACATAGGCGCAAAAGGGGAGGACCTTCGATGCTGGTTTCACAAATTTTGAAGTCGAAATCCGATGATGCTGTGGTCACATCGCTACCGAGTTTGAAAGTATCACAAGCGGCGCGGATACTGTCCGACAAGCGCATTGGCACCTTGGTGATCTCGGATGATGGTAAAACCCCGTTGGGTATATTGTCAGAGCGCGACATCGTGCGCGAGCTTGGCAAGCAAGGGGGCGGTTGTCTGGACCTGACCGTTGATCAGCTGATGACCAAGAAACTGGTGACCTGTAGTTTGGATGACCGCACAGACGCGATTTTGCAGAAGATGACCGATGGGCGTTTCCGCCATATGCCGGTGCTGAAAGACGGCGCATTGGTCGGGCTTATCTCGCTTGGTGATGTGGTCAAGGCGCGGATGTCACAGTTGGCGATGGAGAAAGATGCCCTTGAGGGTATGATCATGGGCCACTAACCTGCTTGCACGCCACCGCGTGGCATGTATTCCTGCGCGCACCTGAAACGACAGATCGAGGATCAGCCTTATGCGCGTTGGCCTTTACCCCGGCACTTTTGACCCCATTACATTGGGTCATATTGATATTATCCGCCGTGCGGCCACTTTGGTCGACAAGCTGGTCATCGGTGTTGCGATTAACCGTGACAAGGGCCCCCTGTTTCGCCTCGAAGAGCGGGTCGAGATGATCGAGGTCGAATGTGCAGCGCTTAGTCTGCAGACCGGTGTCGAGATTGTCGTGCACCCGTTCGAGAACCTGCTGATCAACTGCGCGCGTGATGTGGGCGCCCAGATGATTGTGCGCGGCCTGCGGGCGGTTGCGGATTTTGAGTATGAATACCAGATGGTTGGCATGAACCGCCAATTGGATGACAGCATCGAGACGGTTTTTCTGATGGCCGAAGCGCAGCATCAGGCGATTGCCAGCAAACTGGTTAAGGAAATCGCACGGCTGGGGGGTGACATTACGAAATTTGTAACACCGCGCGTTGCCAACGAACTGCTGCAGCGCTTTCCAAGATAGGCGAATGCGCCGGGCAGGGTCCGGCGCATGAGGTGTCTAAAGGTAGCGGGCCATGACGCCTGCCGTATCCAGCATGCGGTTAGAGAACGCCCATTCATTGTCATACCACGCCAGCACACGCAGCAGATTGCCTTGCTGTAGTGACGTTTGGTCACTCGCAAAAATCGCGCTGCGGGGATCATGGTTGAAGTCTATCGACACCAGTTTGCGATCCGTGATGCCCAGCACACCCCTCAACAGCCCATCGGCTGCGTCTTGCATGGTTTGATTGACGTCGTCTGGGGTGACGTTTTTGACGGTCTCGACCACCAGATCAACGCAAGAGACGTTTGGCGTGGGGACGCGGATCGCGGTGCCTGTGATCCGCCCCTCCAGATGCGGCAGGACAACGCCAAGGGTCTCGGCCGCACCGGTGGTGGTCGGGATCATCGACATTGCGGCGGCACGCGCACGGTAGAGGTCTTTGTGCGCACGGTCATGCACCGGTTGCGTGCCGGTGTAGGAATGCACCGTGGTCATATGGCCGCGTGTGATCCCGAAAGCCTCGTGCAGGACATGTGCCACCGGCACCAGACAGTTTGTTGTGCATGATGCATTGCTGATGATCCGGTCATCGCAGGTGATGATGTCGTGGTTAACGCCGTAGACTATGGTTTTCACGTCTCCCTTGCCGGGGGCCGAGATCAGGACACGCTTTGCACCGGTTGCCAGGTGCAGTGCCGCCTTTTCGGGGCTAAGAAACAACCCTGTGCATTCCAGCACGATGTCCACGTCACCCCACGGCAGGGCGTCGGGTTCGCGGATTGCAGTGACACGGATCGCGCCACGGCCAACATCAATCGTGTTCGCGCCAAGCGTGACGGGCCTGCCATATCGCCCGTGTACGGAATCGAATTCAAAAAGATGCGCGTTGGTTTCCAGAGGCGCCAGATCATTGATCGCGACTACTTGCAGATCGGCCTCGGGCCGCTCCATAAGGGCGCGCAGAATGTTGCGGCCGATGCGGCCAAAGCCATTGATCGCCAGTTTTACAGTCATGTCAGCACCTTTTGATCAAATTATAGGTATGACCAAAATGCGTGTCAGCGGCGGCTTGTCAACGGGAGCAAGGGGCGGAAAAAAGTACCGATACAATAAAACCCAATTTCCGCAACTGGCCTTATTGGGGGTTTCAGCTTAGCGCCAGACGGCAAGCCACTCAAGAAGTTCCAGCATCTTGCGGCCCAAGAACACCACGTTCGCAGATCCAAAAAAGATCACATCCACACAGACCAACAGACCAATCAACAGAGTTAGGAAGGCGGCGAGCGAATTTGTCATGAAATAGCGCATCCTCAACGGGTCGTCCCGATATGACAGGACGCCGCGTATGAGGCAAGCCTGAGGCGGTACTTGGGTTAACCGAGTTTGCCCATTGCAACAGCAACATCGGCCATGCGCACAGAGAACGCCCATTCGTTGTCGTACCAACCCAGCACACGCACGGTGCGCCCCGCGACAACGATGGTCTGATCAGGGGCAAAAATGCAGCTTTCCTCGGTGTGGTTAAAGTCGATGCTGACCTTTTGCTCCGGATCATAACCCAGCACCCCTTTCATGGGGCCTTCGGCAGCGGCGCGGGCGGCTGCGTTGACTTCTTCCACGGTGACATCCCGTGAGGCGGTAAAGGTCAAATCCACCGCAGAGACATTGGGTGTGGGTACGCGCATGGCCGTCCCGTCAAGCTTGCCTTTGAGGGCAGGCAGCACCTCACCCAGCGCCTTTGCAGCGCCGGTAGACGTGGGGATCAGCGCCATCGCGGCAGCGCGCGCGCGGTAAAGGTCAGAGTGGCGGCGGTCCAGCGTTGGCTGATCGCCGGTATAGCTGTGGATCGTGGTCATCAGGCCGCTCTCGATCCCGATGGCCTCGTGCATCACTTTGGCCAGCGGGGCGAGGCAATTTGTGGTGCAAGATCCGTTTGAGATCATCTTGTCCGATTTCTGGAGTGTGTCGTGGTTCACCCCGTAAACCACTGTGCGGTCGACATTTTTACCGGGTGCCGACAGCAGAACACGCTTTGCACCCTGTTCCAGATGTACGCGGGCCTTGTTGCCGTCGTTGAACTTGCCGGTACATTCCAGAACCACATCGCATCCGGTCCAGTCCAGCTCTTCTAGGTTGTAGGTGGACATCACCTCGATGTCGTTCTGGCCAAGGTTCAGATAGCCATCGTCTACAATGACCTCACCCGGAAAACGGCCATGCACCGAATCGTATTTCAACAGATGCGCCGCCGTCGTCAGCGGCCCGGTTGCATTGATTTTGACCACTTCGATATCGTCCCGGCCCGAGGCAGCAATATGACTGAGCGTGCAGCGACCGATGCGGCCAAATCCGTTGATACCAACTTTGATGGTCATGTCTGGGGTGTCCTTATGCGCGGTGATTTACGCGCTCTATATCGGCGGCCCGAGGGCTGGCGAAAGAGGGAATGCACGTGTTTTCCATATGTTAGCGATAAACCTTGATGTTAGCGGTAAAGTGTTGCTCAAAGCGTGGTTGCTATGGTGCGCTGGGTCGTTACTGTCGCTGATCAAGAAACAGGAGTTTGATATGAGCGGTTTGCTGGCCCTTCTCGACGATGTTGCAGCGATTGCCAAAGTGGCGGCGTCTTCTTTGGATGATGTGATCGGGCAAGCGGCCAAGGCGGGCAGCAAGGCGGCAGGTGCCGTGATTGATGATGCGGCGGTGACGCCCAAGTATGTGCACGGGTTTGAGGCCAGTCGCGAATTGCCGATTATTTGGCGGATTACAAAGGGATCTTTGCGCAACAAGTTGGTGTTTTTATTGCCGGCAGGCTTGGCGCTGAATGAATTTGCACCTTGGGCGATTGCGCCCTTGTTGATGCTGGGCGGTTGCTATTTGTGCTTTGAAGGGGCCGAAAAAGTCGCACATGCGCTGGGGTTTGGTCATGGCCACGAGGATTATCCGGGCGCGGAGGCGGTCATTGAGGACCCCGCGCATCTGGAGGAACAGAAAGCCGCTGGCGCCATCAAGACCGATTTCATTCTGTCGGCAGAGATCATGACAATCTCGCTGGCCGCCATCCCGACCAGCAACTTCTGGATGGAGGCGGCAACGCTTGCCACGGTCGCGGTCATGATAACGGTGGCTGTTTACGGGTCTGTTGCGCTGATTGTGAAAATGGACGATCTGGGGCTGGCCATGGCCCACAAACGGCGTCTGTCGCTAACGCGGGCAATCGGGCGCGGTTTGGTCAAGGGGATGCCCAGTTTTCTCAGGCTGCTGACGCTGGTCGGCACGGCTGCGATGCTGTGGGTCGGCGGGTCGATTATCATTCACGGGTTCGAAGAACTGGGGTTTGGCGCCTTGGGCGATCTTGTCCATGACATCGCCTATGCCATTGGACATGCGATGCCGGCGTCGATCCAGGGTGCATCCGAGTGGTTTGCAAAAGCAGCAATGGACGGGGTGTTTGGTCTGATGCTAGGGCTGGTGTTGATCCCCATCGGGACAAAAATCATCACACCGATCTGGCGCGCTGTTACGCGCCTCTCGCCGGTGTGATGTGCAGGTGATACCAGTGAAAACGCGGTTTCTGATAAAATCCTATTGGTAAAACCCTAGTCGTCTGAGCCAAAATATGACTTTGCGAACATCGCGGCCATCACAAGGTGTCCTGTCATCATGTAAACACCAAAGGCACCCAGCGCTGTGCCACCAGTTGCCAGCCAAACGCCTGATCCGATCAAACCAGATAGCATTGCGGCAAGAAGATAAGAGGCAAGCATTGTCTTTCCTTTTCGCGTGGCGCTTTCCGGATCAGTTAAACCGGAGAGCGTGAATAATGTATTAACGTACCACGACAACCAGAGGTTATCCCGAACAGTTTCTTTTATACGAGCGAAAAGTGGCCATCCTTCGGCATGCTTGGCCATTTGCTGCCACATTTTGCCAAAAGTTTTGAATTTATTGCGGCAGAAAAGCAAAACCCCGCCCAATCTGGGGGCGGGGTCTCATATTGTTTCCTGCAAGTGGCTTTGGATCAGAGCAGGGCTTTGGCCTTGTCCGCCACGTTCTGTGCTGTGATTCCGTATTTCACAAACAGTTCCTCTGCCGGAGCAGAGGCACCAAAGCTGTCCATACCGACGAAATCGGCTTTGCCGAACTTGCCGCGCTCGCCCAGTAGCCACTGGTCCCAGCCCTGACGCACACCGGCCTCGATGCCGACACGCACTGCGCCGCCGGGCAATACGCGCTTGCGGTATGCTTCATCCTGCGCGGCGAACAATTCCATGCAAGGCATGGATACCACACGCACGCCAATGCCATCGGCCTGCAACAAGTCTCGGGCTTGCAACGCAACGCTAACTTCGGAACCGGTTGCGATCAGGATGACCTGACGTTTGCCTTCGGCATCGACCAGCGTATAGGCGCCTTTTTCGGTCAGGTTGGTGTTCTTGTGCTCTGTCCGCACAGTCGGCAGGCCCTGACGGGTCAGCGACAGCACAGATGGCGTCTTCTTGGACGTCAGCGCGATTTCCCACGCCTCGGCGGTTTCAATCGTATCGGCGGGGCGGAATACATAGGTGTTGGGCGTTGCGCGGCTGATCGCCAGATGCTCGACCGGCTGATGTGTCGGTCCGTCTTCGCCCAGACCGATGCTGTCGTGGGTCATGACGAACACGGTCGGGATCTGCATCAGTGCGGCCAGCCGCATTGCGGGGCGGGCATAGTCTGTGAAACACATGAATGTGCCGCCGTAAGGACGCACACCACCGTGCAGCGCCATGCCGTTCATTGCAGAGGACATGCCATGTTCGCGCACCCCCCAATAGACGTAGCGGCCCGCGCGGTTGTCGATGTCGAACACGCCCAGATCAGCCGTCTTGGTGTTGTTCGATCCGGTCAGGTCAGCAGAGCCGCCTACGGTTTCGGGCATGATCGGATTGATGACCTCAAGCACCTTTTCCGAAGACGCGCGGGTGGCGAGCTTTGGTGCGGTCTCGGAGATCTGCTTTTTGAACGCTTTGATTGTGGCGCTCAGCTTTTTGGGCACGTCCAGCGCCAGCGCACGGTTGAATGTCTCGCGCTTGGAACGCGGCATTTTGTCGAAACGCTCTTCCCATGCTTGGCGCTCGGATGCGCCACGTTTGCCGATGGATTCCCATGCGGATTTGACATCTGCGGGCACCTCGAACGGGCCGGTGGTCCAGCCGTAGGCGGCTTTTGCGGCGGCCATCTGGTCGGCATCGGTCAACGCGCCGTGGCCTTTGGAAGTGTCCTGTGCCGCGTGGCCCAGTGCGATGTGGGTTTTGCAGGCAATCATTGTGGGTTTGTCGGATTTACGCGCTTCTGTAAGGGCCGCGTCGATTTCATCGGGGTTGTGGCCGTCGATCTCGATTGTGTGCCACTGCGCCGCCTTGAAGCGGGCCACTTGATCGGTGTGATCGGACAGCGAAACGGGGCCGTCGATGGTGATGTTGTTGTTGTCCCACATCACAATGAGTTTGCTCAGCTTGTGGCGGCCTGCCAGCGTGATCGCCTCTTGGGAGACGCCCTCCATCAAACAGCCATCGCCTGCGATGACATATGTGTGGTGGTCAACGACTTTGTCGCCATAGGTCGCGCGCTGGATTTCCTCGGCCATGGCGAAACCCACGGAATTGGCGATGCCTTGGCCCAATGGACCTGTGGTTGTCTCAATCGCATCGGCCAGAAAGTTCTCGGGGTGACCTGCGGTGCGGGCGCCCATCTGGCGGAAGTTCTTCAGTTCTTCGATGGGAAACTGGACGTCGCCCACAAGGTGCAGCAGCGCGTAGATCAGCATAGAGCCGTGGCCCGCCGACAGGATAAAGCGGTCACGATCCGGCCAGAGCGGGTTGGCCGCGTCGAACTTTAGATGACGTTCAAAAAGCACGGTCGCAACGTCAGCCATGCCCATCGGCATGCCGGAGTGACCGGAATTTGCCGCAGCAACAGCATCCAGCGTTAGGGCGCGGATTGCGGTTGCTTTGGACCAATGATCGGGATGGGCGGTGCGCAGGGCTGTCAAATCCACGGGATATATCTCTTCCTATAGGGGGTATTCGGGTCAAAAAGGTGCATATCAGCCAAGAAACAAAGTGCAAGCCAAAGGCGGCATGACACATTGAGCCCGCTTCATCAGGTGCATGAAGAGTGCCGTTCAAGTCGCTGATCTGAAAGGGGGGCGCAATTGCGGATATGATATCGTAGAATTATGAAAATCGCACGGCGGGGTTGATTCGCATGGCCCTGCCGCGACAATGGATAGAGATGACACTCGTTAATGATGACATCGGTTAAAGATGAATGACCGGGGCTGAGGAGATCACCACCGCCATGAGCAACATTGAAGAACTGCAGCGCCGCATCACGGCAGCTTTGGACCGCGTCGCGGTCGGGCTGGAAAATGTATCTGCCGCGCCTGCAGGTGCAGACCCTGAAATGGTCCAAGCACTTGAGGACGAGCGCACCGCAAACGCACAACTGACCGAACGCGTTCGTGCGCTCAAGACCAAGTCGGACGCCGAGATGGCGGGTTTGCGCACGCAGGTCGAAGAGAGTAACGCGCGGATGGCGCAGCTGGATGTCGAATTGCAGCGGGTGCGCCGCGCCAATGCGGCCTTGTCAGATGCCTGCACAGCCCTGCGCGATGCCAATGCGGAAGGCGTCGGCGATGCGCATTTGATCAACAAAACCATGCTGGTCGAACTTGAAGCCCTGCGCGCAGCCCGTGCCGCAGATGTCGCGGAAACAAGCGCCATTCTGGCCGCGCTCACGCCATTGGTTGATGCTGCCGCCCCAAAAGAGGAGAGCCCGGATGCCTGAGGTACATATCACGATCGGTGGCCGTCAGTTTGAAGTGGCCTGTCAGGAGGGCGAGGAAAGCTATCTGCATTCCGCCGCCAAAATGCTGGATGACGAAGCGCAGGTGCTCAGCGATCAGGTGGGCCGCATGCCGGAGGCGCGGATGCTGCTGATGGCGGGGCTGCTGTTGGCCGACAAAACCGCGAGCGTCGAGGACAAGATTGCCGAAGTGCGCGCCGAACTGGCCGAGCGCGAAGCGGAGCTGGCCGGGTTGCGCAATGTCGTGATCGAGCCTGAACGCATCGAGGTGCCGGTCGTCCCGCAAGCGGTCACTGATACCTTGGAAGAGCTTGCTGCCCGTGCCGAAGCCTTGGCCGCCGAGGTCGAGGAAAAAGCGGGCAAGTAGGTTTGGCTGGTCACGCTGCGCGAGGTTTCAGGTCAGATTGTTGGGCAGCATCGAAGGCGGCGCGTTCGGAAAACTGACAGCCAGCTTGCGTGCGATGTCTTTGTTCAGCAACACAGAGACTGCATTGGCCATGGTGGGTGAGGTTTCCATCATATAGCGCAGCGCGCCCAATTCCCACGCGACATAGCTGGTGCCACGCGTCGCACTGACTGTTGCGGTTGCTGGCCCGCCCAAAAGAAAAGATATCTCGCCCAGAAAATTGCCCGGTCCCAGTTCCGCATTGCGCCCATCACGTTCCAGAATAAATCCGTCTGTGATCGTGAGATAAAGATGTGTCGGGATGACCCCCTGTCGAAGAAGGGGCTTTGTTTCGCTGGCATTGATGATCTGCGCCCGTTTCATCATTTTGCGAAACTGGCCCGGATTGAACGTTGGAAAAGAACGGTAAAGCGTGAGCATGTCGTCGCTCATCCCGAAGGTCGAGCGTTCGCGAAAAATGCGGTAGATGACAGGCAAGCTGGATGCGCCGATCAGCACACTTGCGATGATCGCCTCCCACAGGGGGCTTTCCGCGATAAAGTAATAATAGAGTATGTAGAAACCGGTCCCACTTAGCAGTAAGACCCGCAACAACAGCTCACGCCGCGTGAGCAGACCAAAGACGTAGCACACTGTAGCCAAATGCACGAAGACTTTGGCGGACGTGAGATATGCGATGTAATCCAATGAACCGACCTAGAAATTGACTGGCGGAAACGGTAGCCGGATTGGATTAAAACACAAGGCGCAATCAGGTTGTGACCCCAGGCGCCGGATCGAAATGCCGCACAGCATGATTTGAACGTGAAAACGCCCCGGACCGGTGGCCGGGGCGTTTTCTATTTGGACCGGGATAACCGGGTCGAAAAAGAGACTTATCCGTTGGCTTCGCGGATCTTGTCGGCGGCGTCTTTGTCATATGTCACGCCGTTTTCCTCGAACAAGGTGTCCAACTCGCCCGACAGGGTCATCTCTGTGATGATGTCACAGCCGCCGACAAATTCGCCTTTGACGTAAAGCTGTGGGATGGTTGGCCAGTCGGAAAAATCCTTGATGCCTTGGCGCACGGTTTCATCGGCCAGTACATTCACATCGGCAAAATCGACGCCCATATAGTTCAGCACACCTGCCACGCGCGAGGAAAACCCGCATTGCGGCATCTCTTTTGTGCCCTTCATAAAGAGCACAACACTGTTGGTCGTGATTTTCTCTTGGATTACTGATTTTGCGTCGGTCATGGGGTTAATCCTTTGTTTTAGCTTTTAGAAATGCAGCGTGGTAGCGCGCCGCATACGTTTCATCATCTGATAGCGGGGCGACATCTGTGTCCGCTGATCCCGCAAGAAAACCGCCCTTGCGCGAGGTCCAGTTGGTATTGCCCCGCTCAAGGCTTTCGTTGCGCCGTGTGGTGGCGCGAATATGGTCAAGGTCCAGTTCTTCCATGCCCAAGGGGACGGTGCGGGTGTCTGGTCGTTCAGGTTGACGCTGGGCCAATGGGCGGTACATGCCTTTTTGGCCACGGTACTGCTGTAGGCAGATCGCTGCAAAACCCACACCAATTATGCCAAGAAACCACAGCAACATTTCGATCAATCCGGCGCGCGCGTGGTCAGGGCAAGCGCATGCAATGCGCCATTGGCACCGTCCATCCTGCCTTTGAGGGCTGCGTAAACGGCGCGCTGTTGTTGGACGCGGTTCATGCCTTTAAAGGAGGCGTCGACCACCATTGCGGCCATATGCACACCATCGTCACCCTGAACGGTGATTTCAGCGTCTGGAAACGAGGCGCGGATCAGTTCTTCGATCTCGTGGGCTTGCATCGGCATGGCGGGCATTCCTTATCATATCGCATTGCCTCAGATGTAGGGTGTGCGGCAAGGCTCTGCAAGCGATCTACAGTTGTTTTCGAGCGTCGATTTGATCGAAGCTGTGCGTGGCCGCCGCGTGCCCCTTGCAGCGCGCGCATCCGAATTCCACTTGTCAATCGGCGCTGCCTTTGCCTCACTGGGGGCAATAGCAGCAGCACGAGACTGAAAAGGGGATCGTTATGCAGACCGTCGAGAATATACTGGAACAGGCGTTGGCTTGGGTCAGGGCGGGCAAAGGCGTCGCCTTGGCCACTGTGATTGAGACATGGGGGTCTGCGCCGCGCCGTGTTGGGGCACAATTGGTGGTGTCGGACGCGGGCGCGATGGAGGGGTCGGTGTCGGGCGGCTGCGTCGAAGGCGCCGTTGTTGTGGAGGCGCTTGAGGTCATCGAGGAGGGCGGTGCGCGCGTTCTGGAATATGGCGTCAGTGACGGGGATGCCTTTGCCGTGGGTCTGGCCTGTGGGGGCAATATCCGGGTTCTGGTCGAACCTGTGGGGCCACATGGCATGCCCGTTGACATGTTGGAGGCGCTGGTTGCTGCGCGGGCCGCACGGCAGCAGATCGCCTATGAGGTGGCGCTGGACGGATCATCGCGAAAGCTGTCCGGTGAGGGTCATATAGACCGTTTTCGCATGGATCGCTCGGGGTTAAGTGATGACGGGCAAACCTTTATAGCCATCCACAACCCGCCTTTGCGGTTGATCATTGTGGGCGGGGTTCATATCGCCCAGCATTTGGCGGCGATGGCGCAGGCAACCGGCTTTGATGCGTGGATCGTGGACCCGCGAGAGGCATTTGGATCGCAGGCGCGTTTCCCCGACGCCCACGTTGTGAACGACTGGCCTGATGCGGCATTGGCGCAGATTGGCGTCGATGCGCGTACTGCCGTTGTATTGTTGACCCATGACCCCAAGCTGGATGATCCGGCGCTCAAAATCGCGCTTGGATCGGATGCGTTTTATATCGGAGCTTTGGGCAGCCGCCGCACCCATGGCACCCGCGTGGCGCGCATGGGCGACGCTGGATTTGACGCGCCAACCATTGGCCGTATCCATGGCCCGGTCGGTTTGAACATCGGCGCTGCCGGTCCGGCGGAAATTGCGGTTTCTGTCCTTGCTCAGATGATCCAAACGCTGAGGGTCGCGTGAAGTTTGGGCCCGTACCGGTAGCTGAGGCCGAGGGCGCTGTGTTGGCGCATTCGGTCGGGGTGCCGTCGGGGCGGTTGCGCAAGGGCCGCGTCCTGAGTGCGGCAGATGTTTCGGCATTGTTGGCGGGCGGGGTCCGCGATGTGATTGTTGCGCGGCTTGAACCCGGCGATGTTGGCGAAGATGTCGCGGCCGCCGCACTTGCCTGTGCGGTTTGTGGCAACGATCAAGGGTTGGACATAACGACAGCATTCACGGGCCGGGTGAACCTGATCGCACAGACGGCCGGCGTGGCGGTTCTGGATGTTGCCGCACTTGAGGCGATCAATGCAGTGCACCCGATGATCACAATCGCGACCGTGCCCCCGCATCAGCAAATGGCCAAAGGGGGTATGGTCGCGACGATCAAGATCATTTCCTATGCGGTGCCCGAAACCGACTTGGCGCGTGCGGTTTCTTTGGCGGGGTCCGGCGCGATTACGCTGGCGCGGCCCGTGGTGAAAACGGCGCAGTTGATCATCACCGAAATTCCCGGTGGCGCAGGGGAAAAGGGGCGCGATGCAATCGAGGGCCGGTTGCAGGCTCTGGGTGTCACGCTCAGCGATGTGGTGCTTGTGCCGCATCAGACAGACAGCCTTGCCGCTGCAATAGCGGCGTCGACAGCCGATATCGTCTTGATTCTGACCGGATCAGCGACGTCTGACATTGATGATGTAGCACCATCGGCCCTGCGCGGGGCGGGCGGGCAGGTGCGACACTTTGGCATGCCTGTTGATCCCGGAAACCTGCTGTTTCTGGGTACGCTGGGTGATCGCACCGTGATCGGCTTGCCGGGATGCGCCCGCGCGCCTGCGCTGAACGGTGCGGATTGGGTGTTATCGCGCGAAATCTGCGGTTTGAGCGTCTCATCGCAAGACATTGCCGGCATGGGGGTCGGTGGCCTGCTCAAGGAGATCCCGACACGCCCGCAACCGCGACGGGGCAGGTAGCCATCTGCGCCACAAGGCAGAATAGTGCTAATTCAACCGTTTGCGAAAATTGTGGTTCTCAACTTGGGATTGGCATGATTAACTCGGATCAAACAAAAGACAAAAAGGGAGGATACTATGGCACAGGTCAAAATGACCGTGAACGGCAAAACCGCGTCTGGCGAGGTTGAGGGGCGTACGCTGCTTGCTCAATTCCTGCGCGATGATCAGGGGCTTACCGGCACACATGTCGGCTGTGACACCAGCCAGTGCGGCGCTTGTGTGGTCCATGTGAATGGTGAGGCGGTCAAATCCTGCACAATGCTGGCTGTTGAGGCGAATGGCGCGACGGTGGACACGATCGAGGGTCAGGCCAATGCTGATGGGTCACTGAATGTAATCCAGCAAGCGTTTCAGGATCACCACGGGCTTCAGTGCGGATTCTGCACACCCGGTATGGTGATGTCAGCCTCCGCGCTGCTGAAAGAAAACCCCAAGCCGACAGAGGCTGAGGTGCGTCATTATCTGGACGGCAACATCTGCCGCTGCACCGGCTATCACAACATCGTCAAGGCGATCATGGCCGCATCCGGTCAAGACGTCAGCGCGATTGCGGCCGAGTAATACATCGAAAATCCAGGGTATCGCGCGGGGAGGCGCGGCACCCTTATCTGTAGGATATGAAGGTGTGCCATGCGCATGCCCCACCCATGGGAGGAATGAATATGCCTAAGGACGGCGGAATTGGTGCCAGCAGCAAGCGGCGCGAAGACGTCCGGTTTTTGACCGGCAATGGAAATTATACGGATGACATCAACAAGCGCGGGCAAGCGCATGTGTTTTTCCTGCGCTCTGATGTCGCGCACGGTGTTCTGAAATCGGTTGATACCGCAGCGGCTGCCGCAATGGACGGCGTCGTGCAGATTTTCACCGGTGCGGATTTCGAAGCCATCGGCGGCATGCCGTGCGGCTGGCAAGTCACCGACAAAAACGGCGAAGTGATGCAAGAGCCCAAGCACCCCGTGCTTGCGCATGGCAAAGTGCGTCATGTGGGCGAACCGATTGCTGCTGTTGTGGCCGATACTTTGGCACAGGCCCGCGACGCGGCTGAGGCAATCGTGGTCGAGATTGACGATCTGCCTGCCGTGATCAACATGAAGAACGCCGTCAAAGAGGGCGCGACGAAGGTCCATGACGATCTGACTTCTAACCTTTGCTATGACTGGGCATTGGGGGCGGAAAATAAAGACGCGGTGGATGCGGCGTTCAAGAACGCGGCCCATGTCACAACGCTTGAGTTGGTCAACAACCGTTTGGTCGCCAACCCGATGGAGCCGCGCGTGGCCCTGGGTGATTACAACCGTTCGGACGATCAGCACACGCTTTATACAACGTCACAGAACCCGCATGTGATCCGTCTGTTGATGGGCGCTTTTGTTTTGGGCATTCCAGAGCACAAGCTGCGGGTCGTTGCCCCGGACGTCGGGGGTGGATTTGGCACCAAAATCTTTCACTATCAGGAAGAGGCGTTCTGCACATTTGCCGCCAAGGCCTGCAACCGTCCCGTCAAATGGACGTCAAGCCGGTCAGAGGCCTTTATCTCTGACGCGCATGGTCGCGATCATGTAAGCAAGATCGAGCTGGCGCTGGATGCGGACAACAACTTTACCGCGCTGCGCACCGATACCTACGCCAACATGGGCGCTTATCTGAGCACCTTTGCACCGTCGGTTCCAACTTGGCTGCATGGCATCCTGATGGCCGGCAACTACAAGACGCCGGTGATCTATGTGAACGTCAAGGCGGTGTTTACCAATACGGTTCCGGTAGATGCGTATCGTGGCGCTGGACGCCCCGAGGCCACCTATCAGCTGGAGCGGCTGGTTGATAAAGCGGCACATGAGTTGAAGGTCGATCCGATTGCTTTGCGGCGTCAGAACTTTATCACCGAGTTTCCCTATGCCACACCCGTCGCGGTCGAGTATGACACCGGCGATTATGTTGCGACGATGGACAAGCTTGAAGAGATCTCTGACCTGGCCGGTTTTGCGGCGCGTCGCAAAGCGTCCGAGGCCAAGGGCAAGCTGCGTGGTTTTGGCGTGAACTGCTATATCGAGGCCTGCGGCATTGCGCCGTCGAATTTGGTGGGTCAGTTGGGCGCGCGTGCGGGTCTGTACGAATCTGCAACTGTGCGGGTGAACGCGACGGGTGGTCTTGTTGTGATGACGGGTTCGCATTCACACGGGCAGGGGCACGAGACATCCTTTGCGCAAGTCGTGGCCGAGATGATCGGCATTGACGAGAACATGATCGAGATCGTCCATGGTGATACGTCCAAAGTGCCGATGGGCATGGGGACGTATGGCTCGCGTTCTATCGCGGTTGGTGGATCTGCGATGGTCCGCGCGACTGAAAAGATCATCGCCAAGGCCAAGAAGATCGCGTCGCACCTGCTGGAAGCCTCGGAAAGTGACATCGAGTTGAAGGATGGCGCGTTTAGTGTTGCAGGTACGGACAAATCCGTGGCGTGGGGCGATGTGACATTGGCGGCCTATGTGCCGCACAATTATCCGCTCGAGGATATTGAACCCGGTCTGGAAGAAACCGCGTTTTATGATCCGTCGAACTTTACCTATCCATCGGGTGCCTATGCCTGCGAGGTGGAGTTGGACCCCGAGACAGGTCAAGTTACAATCGAGCGTTTCTCTGCCGCAGATGACTTTGGCAATATCATCAACCCGATGATTGTGACTGGTCAGGTGCATGGTGGATTGGCGCAGGGCATTGGCCAGGCGTTGCTGGAAAACTGCGTCTATGATGATGAAGGTCAGCTTTTGAGCGCGTCCTACATGGATTATGCGATGCCACGCGCATCGGATCTACCAATGTATGATGTGGATCATTCGTGCCAGACGCCGTGTACGCATAACCCGCTGGGTGTGAAGGGCTGCGGTGAGGCCGGCGCAATTGGATCGCCACCATCGGTTGTGAATGCCGTGTTGGATGCGATGCGGTCGGGCGGCCATGACATCGGGCATATTGATATGCCTGTGTCACCGTCGCGCGTCTGGGCAGCGATGCAGAAGAGTTGATAGCTTGCGCAGTTCGGGGCGTCGCCATTGGGCTTGAACCAATGGCGCACAATGGCGACCCCCGGACCTCGGAGGTTTATTTTGAAAGATGAAAGGGATTTTGGGCGCATGTGCGACTGAAGTTCTGACCGAAAGGAACAATGATGTATAATTTCGATGTAGAGATGCCGTCTACGGTGGCCGATGCGGTCAAGGCGATGGCGCGAGACGAGGCACAGCCGATGTCAGGCGGGCAGACGTTGATCCCGACGTTGAAGGCGCGCTTGGCCGCACCTTCGGTGTTGGTGTCGCTGACCGGCATTGACGAGATGAAGGGGGTTTGCATGGATGATGCAGGTCGCCTTTGTATTGGTGGTGCGACAACGCATGCGCGTGTGGCAGCAGAGGCAGCAGCGCATTATCCGGCACTTGCGTCCCTTGCGGCGCGCATTGGTGATCCGGCGGTGCGCAACCGTGGCACGATTGGTGGCTCGATTGCCAACAACGATCCATCGGCGTGCTATCCGGCAGGGGCGTTGGGCAGTGGTGCAACGATCACCACCAACAAGCGCGAGATTGCAGCGGATGATTATTTTCAGGGGATGTTTGAAACTGCCCTTGAAGAGGGCGAGATTGTCACAGAGGTGAAATTCCCTGTGCCGACCGCCGCGCATTATGAGAAGTTTTTGCAGCCTGCGTCGCGATTCCCGCTTGTGGCGGCCTATGTCGCAAAGTTCGGGGATGGCGTGCGTGTGGCGATCACAGGTGCCTCCAACAATGGTGTGTTCCGTTGGGGTGAGGCCGAAGCCGCGCTTGGCGCGAATTTCGCGGCAGATGCGGTTGCGGGTCTTGCTGTGGATGCGACTGATATGATCAGCGATTTGCACGGCACTGCGGAATACCGTGCACATCTGATCGGTGTGATGACCAAACGGGCAGTCGCGGCGATCAGCTGATGCGTTGTTTCTAAAGCCTATTAAAACCGCGTTCAGATGAGCGCGGTTTTTTTTGTGCGGTGTCAGGGGAATGGGTTGGCCATGCGGATGTAAGCACCCCCACCAATTCCTTGAGAATAACGTTCGGGTGGTTCGGGGCTACATTTGTATTGGGGTATTACGGCGGGCCGACAGAGCGGCGCGTATCTAATTGCAAGGCTGCCGTTTTTGGTCAGTCAGCAGCTATTTGCTGCTTGGCCGCGCGCCAGTTCTGTTTGGTCTGCATAAACCGCATTGCGTATTCTGGGCCGGGTTTCGGTTAGAACCGCACCTGATTTACTGGCAAAACAGCGGCAATTTATGTTCTCAGTATTCCCTTGGCAGTAGGCGAGTTCACGGCTGACGGTCGCATTGAATTCTTCCTGACTGACATTGGACTGGCTTGGGGCACTAGTCGTCATCAACGAGGGGGTCGAGAAAACGCCGTATGTCACGGCGGCCCCTACAATGAGTACAATGATCGCAATGCGGTAGTCATGCTGCATGTAAGCGCCCCCTCACGTTCGGAGACGTTTTTTCAGAAATCTCTTAATAACTGGTTGAGATATCTTTCCTATTTGATGCAAAAAACCCCGCAAAATGCGGGGTAATTACCGAGGCCTGTCAGCCGCTCCCCCTTGAGGGAGCGATAAGAAGGCTTTTTCGGTTATTTTGGCAGCGGTCCGATCAGCATGACCATCTGGCGGCCTTCCATTTTCGGAAAGTTCTCTACGCGGCCTGCCTCTTTGGTGTCTTCGGCGACACGCTCCAACAGTTCGCGGCCAAGGTTCTGGTGCGCCATTTCGCGACCCCGGAAACGCAAAGTAATTTTTACTTTGTCGCCGTTCTCAAGGAACTTGAAGACATTGCGCATCTTAACTTCGTAATCGTTCGTGTCCGTGTTCGGGCGGAACTTGACCTCTTTGATCTCGATGATCTTTTGCTTTTTGCGGGCCTCGGCCTCGCGCTTTTGGGTCTCGTATTTGAACTTGCCAAAGTCCATAATCTTGCAAACCGGCGGGTTTGCGTTTGGCGAAATCTCAACAAGATCCAGCCCGGCTTCTTCGGCCAGAACCATGGCGCGGGCGGGCGTTACAACGCCACCATTTTCGCCATCGGCGCCAATCAGGCGGATTTCAGGGGAGCGGATGTTCTCGTTGACGCGCGGGCCAGTGTCACGTTGTGGCGGCGCATTGTGGGGTCTGCGAGCGATGATGGTCGTCCTTTGATTGTGGTAGAATTTCAGAGTGTAAAGTAGCTGCGCTCGTGCGCTTCTTCAAGCTGCTATTTTAGGCTAAATGCCGCGCAAAAGCGGAATTTCCCCTTGAACCTTCCGGGTTTCGCGCGCATCTCGCCAAATACAACGGAAAAGGCTGCCGATGTCGGTGTGCTGTAATCTGATAGGGGATAAATTATGAAGAATTTGGTTTGGATTGTATTGGCTGCGATCATCGCGGTTGGTGGATACATGCTGTATTCCGGCAAATCACCGACCGAGGTGGCAACTGAAGCTGCCGATGCTGTGAATGCGCCAGAGGCGCTGGAAGCCGCAACCGAGGCCGCGGGCGAAGCCGCCGAAGATGCAGCCGCCGTCGCAACCGAGGCGGCGTCTGCTGTAACAGAGACTGCTTCCGAAGCAGTAGAGGCCGTTACCGAGACCGCGACAGAGGCTGCCGAAGCCGCGACAGACGCGGCAGCATCCTTGGCCGAGACGGCTGGCGAAGCTGCGGACACTGCAACCGAGGCAGCCAGCGATGCAGCTGAAGCCGTAGCTGAGACAGCAAGTGAAGCGGTAGATGCCGCGTCAGAAGCTGCAACAGATGCTGTAGATGCGGTAACAGGTGCTGCCGAAACCACGACCGAGACTGCAACAGAAACAGCAACTGATGCGGTGTCTGCAACGACCGAAGCAGCGACCGAGGCGGCAGAGACTGCTACACAAGCAGCAACCGATGCTGCGACAGCAACGACCGAGGCGGCAACTGAAGCGACCGAGGCCGCAACCGACACGGCCACTGCAACCACTGAGGCAGCAACAGAGACGACAACCGAAGCTGTTGATACCGCGACTGAGGCCGTAAC
Source organism: Paracoccaceae bacterium (assembly GCA_017854675.1). Lineage (GTDB taxonomy): Bacteria > Pseudomonadota > Alphaproteobacteria > Rhodobacterales > Rhodobacteraceae > Sulfitobacter. Next base: position 41,804 of record JAFMHE010000001.1, read on the forward strand.
CACTGGCACAGAAGCTGTGAACGAGGCGACAATGCTTGAGCAACTTTTGAGCGTTGAAGGCTTTGACATGGCCAAAGTTTCTGAAATGCTTGAAGGTTCCGATCTGGGCACGTTTCAGAAAACCACTTTGTCAGCGGGTTTGAAGGCAGCACAGGACAACCCTGAACTGTTGAAAGTTGCGCTTGAGAAAGTACGCGAAGCGCTGAACATGTAATCTGGTAGACGGCACTGCGACATAGAAAACCCGCGTCCTGAAAAGGGCGCGGGTTTTTCGTTTCTACAGCGTCTTCGTTGAAAAGAGGGCCCGGTTTAACCGACGAAGGCTTTTTCGATCACGAAAGTTTTGGGGTCAGAATTGGCACCTTCTTCAAGGCCGAAACCCTCAAGGATTGCCTTGATGTCCTTGTTGAACTCAAGGCTGCCGCAGACCATCGCGCGGTCGGTATCTGGAGTAATCGGTTCAATGTCGAGGTCGTTGAAAACAGTTCCATCCTGCAACAGCGTCGTGATGCGGCCCATCTTCGGGCTCTGCTCGCGCGTTGTGGTGGGGTAGTAGCGGATCTTGGCGAGGTTCTGGGGGCCGATCAACTCCTGCATCATTTCATCGGCTTTCAGGTCTTCGATCAACGTGTGGCCATACGCCAGTTCAGCCACATCGCGGGTGGTGTGGGTGATGATCACCTCGTCATAATTCTCATAGGTCTCGGGTTCGCGCAGCAGCGATGCGAAGGGCGCAAAGCCGGTGCCAGTTGCAAAGAACCACAGGCGTTTTCCGGGCAGCAGCGCATCATGGACCAAGGTGCCGACAGGTTTGGGGCGCAAGATAATCTCGTCGCCGACCTGAATATGCTGAAGCTTGGACGTCAGCGGGCCGTCTTGCACTTTGATCGAATAGAACTCCAGCTCGTCGTCCCACGACGGGGATGCGATGGAATAGGCGCGCAGCAGCGGTTTTTGCTTGCCGGTTTCGGGGTGCGGATCGCCCATCAGGCCAATCATCACGAATTCGCCCGACCGGAACCGCAACGACGCTGGCCGCGTCACGCGGAACGAAAACAGCCTGTCGGTCCAGTGTTTCACAGACGTCACGGTCTGGGCGTCGGGCAGGGTCGGTACGGGCTTGGCGTTGGTTTGGGTCACGGGTGTTTGCTCTGTCATGGGTCCATCTGCGCAAGCGAACGCTTGCGACCTTTGTGTAGAAGATCGGGGAAGGTGGTGCAATCGGCGGGGACGTTTTAGGACGCTGTGCCGCGCAGGCGGGACTGATAATCGTGGGCTTTCCAATCGGCGCGATACTGCCACTGCGCTGCGGGTTGGCGGGCGGCGACGTCATCGTTGACTTCGACCTCGTCAAATCCTGCGCGCCGCGCCATGGCGTATTGGTCGGCTAGAATGTGACCACGCGCCCGCAACCGGCCTGTGAACCCTCGCAGGCGCAGCGCACGTGCGATGGTAAACCCGCGCCCGTCTGCCGATGAGGGAAAGTCGATGCGGATCATTTCAAGCGTTGTGTTGAGGTCGATCGTCTGCGGATCGGCGTCCGGCGCGAGGTCGAGCGCGCGACAGTCGTTGGCTGCACCTGCGGCGCAAAAGCCGTGGGTCCAGTCGTCGGTTACAAATCCGGTGTCGTTGATGAGTTGGGTCATATCGGTCTTTCGGATGGTCTGTACACGCCGCCTTGCGGGTGGTTGGCGGGCCATGGGGGGCAGGCAGTGCGCAGATTAGTTTAAGCAGGCATGGATATTCGGGTCAGGCTGCGGATGCTTGTTTATGAGGATAGAGTGCCGCCTTGAACGGGGCGAGGCCAAGACGGCGATAGGCTTGCAAAAACGTCTCGGAAGGGTCGCTGCGCAGATCGAGGTAGGCCATGACAATGCGTTCGACCGCCGGAATGATCTCATCGGCGGAAAAACCAGGGCCTGCGCGTTCACCGATCTGGGCGTCCTCGGTCCCATCACCACCCAGCGTGATCTGGTAGTTTTCTACGCCTGCGCGGTCGAGGCCCAGAATGCCGATGTGGCCAACATGGTGGTGCCCGCAAGCGTTGATGCAGCCGGAGATTTTGATCTT
>JAFMHE010000001.1:44099-60079 GCA_017854675.1 Paracoccaceae bacterium
TCGTGGCTGATGCGCAACTCGTCATGGCCATAGCGTTTGGCGAGGCCCGCCATGATGCGCATTTGCGATGAACTCGCATCTCCCGGTGTTTTTCCATGCGCTTTGAGCGAGATCGAGACGATGGCATAGCCCGGCGCGCGGTGCTCTGTGAGGTTGGTGTCGGACCAGCTTTTGAACAGCGGATCGTGCTGGCGGGCGTGATGGTAAGGGGCCTCGGTTGCGGTTTTGAATTGCGGCACTGCAAAGTCCGCCTCAATCCGGGACAGCATTTGCTGGTCCACGCCAGTGAATTGCGAACGGATCAGTTTATAGCGCGCGTCGACGCGGGCGCGGATATCTTCAATGCCGTTCTCATGCACGGTGATCTTGATGCGCGCCTTATATTTGTTTTCGCGGCGACCCAGCAGGTTGTAGACGCTGACAATCGCCTCAAGAGTGGGCAGCAGGTCTTCGGATTTGACAAAATCATACAGCACTTTGCCGATCATGGGCGTGCGGCCAAGGCCACCACCGATGATGACTTTATAGCCGATCTCGCCATCTTGTTCGACGATTTGCAGGCCAATGTCGTGGGCTTTGATCACCGCACGGTCGGCAGAGGCACCAGAAACGGCGACCTTGAATTTGCGCGGCAGGAACTGGAATTCGGGGTGGTCGGTGGACCACTGGCGGATCAGCTCGGCAATGGGGCGCGGGTCGGCGACCTCGTCCGCGGCGGCACCGGCGAAATGGTCAGCCGTCACATTGCGGATCGTGTTGCCTGAGGTCTGGATGGCGTGCATGTTCACGGCACCCAAGGCGTCAAGCATGTCAGGGACATCGCGCAATTCGGGCCAGTTGTACTGGATGTTCTGGCGCGTGGTGAAATGGCCATAACCTTTGTCCCACTTGTCCGCTATCATCGCAAGCGTGTCCATCTGGGCCGAATTCAGCGTGCCATAGGGAATAGCAACACGCAGCATGTAGGCATGCAATTGCAGGTAGAGACCGTTCATCAGGCGCAGGGGTTTGAATTCATCCTCGGTCAGCGATCCATCGATGCGGCGCTCGACTTGGGCGCGGAACTGGGCGTTACGCTCTTTCAGGAACGCAGCGTCAAAATCGGTATAATGGTACATCAGATGTGCTCCTGCGCGGCGCGTTCTTGTTTGCCGTGGGAATAGTTCGAAGGGCCGGTGGCGCGGAAATCTTCGCGAAAGTGGATGGGGCGCGGGATGGCACCGTCAAGCGCAACCTCGGCAAGATAGACGCCAACGACGTGGCCGGCTTGTGCAGAGGCTTCGATCATGCGCAGGTCCGCGTGCGCTTCGTCGAGCAGGACTTCGGCCTCTTCAAGCGCGCGTGTCCAACCGAACGGGGTTTGGTAGATCACATCGCCCTCAAGCAAGGCGTTTGCAGTGATGACGGAAGGGGTGAAGGGTTTGGACATTATGCCGTCTCCTCTAGTTTGATATGTGTTGCAGCCTGGACCGCTGCACGGGGTGCAAGGCCGTAAAAGGTGAGCGCAGGGCCAGAAAGCTTGGCCGCCGCGAGGTCATCGGGTAAGCGGTCGAGTGTTGTCTCAAGAACGCGCTGGTCAGGGCGCGAGGCGTTTTCGATCAATGTGACCGGTGTTGCGCGGTCGGCGCCGTGCATCAGCAGGCGACCTTGGATGAAACGGGCGGATTTCTTGCCCATGTAGATCGCTGCGACTTCGTTCGTGCGGGCGAGGGAGGCCCAATCGTGGTCTGCAAACCCCTTCATGTCATGGCCTGTCAGGAACCGCACAGAGGCGTTGCGCCCCCGGCGGGTGAAGCTGTGACCGATGGTCGCGACGGCAGCAGAGGCGGAGGTAATGCCGGGGACGATGTGCCAGCCGATCCCGTGAGCATCGACGGCGTCGATCTCTTCGTCGAGGCGGCCAAAGAGGGTGGCGTCACCGGATTTGAGGCGGACGACTTGCGCACCGGTTTGGGCATGCTCAACCAGCAGATCATTGATGGTGTCCTGCGACGTGGAGGGACCAAAGCCTTCTTTGCCCACGTCGATCATCACGGCCTCGCGGCGGGCAAGTTCGAGGATCTCGGGAGAGATGAGGCGGTCGTAAATGACCACATCTGCCTCGTCCAAAGCGCGGCGTGCTTTGAGGGTTAGCAATTCGGGATCACCGGGACCGCCACCGACAAACGCGACATGGCCGTCGCGGGCGGTTTTACTCAGGTGGTCGGTGAGGAGGTCTTCAAGAACGGGCTGTACGTGCTCTTGGCCGTCATGCATCGCCTTTGGACCTGCGTTGAAATAATAGTCGCGCCAGAAGTCGCGGCGGGCGCGTCCAAAGGGCAGCGCATAGGAGGCTTTGCGGAAAGTCTTGCCGATGCGCGCCAGCGTGCCGAGTGTTGCGGGCAGCTTTTCCTCCAGATCGGCCTTGATCGCGCGGGCGAGAACCGGTGCGGCCCCTTCGGTGCCGATGGCGATGGTGACGGGATCGCGGTCAACGATCGCGGGCGTGATAAACGCGCTGTCCGCCAGATTGTCGACGATATTGACAAGCGCGCCCTCGGAGCGGGCGATGTGGGCGGTGCGGGCGTCCTCGACCGCGTCCTCATCTGCGGCGTAAAAGAGCGCGGCGCAAAGCGTATCACCGGGATCAAGACGGCGCTTGTGCAAGGTCAGTTTGCCGGTGTCGGCCCATTGGATAATCTCGGGCGCGGGATCGCTGGCGAATACGTTGATGCGCGCGCGGGTTTTCAAGAGCAGGCGCAGCTTGGCCATTGCTGCATCACCGCCGCCCGAAAGGACAATCCGTCTGCCTGTTGTGGCAAGAAAGATGGGGAAGTGTTCCATGAGGTGCCTCGTCTGCGCTGCTTCGTTGTGCTTGAATATAGGAAATATTCCCGATAATGCGCCAGTATCGGGAATAGATAAGGATGTTTGTTCCAATCCATGGGCGGGCGAGAACAGGCAGTCGCAATCAAGAGGAATAGCGGAATGGATGTCCGTATTGATGATGTAGACCGGAAAATTCTGGCAGAGCTGCAACGCGATGCCAGCCAGTCTTTGGACGAAATTGCCAAGAATGTGGGGTCTTCCAAGACGCCTGTATGGAATCGCATTCGCAAGCTGCGCGAGGCTGGTGTGATCGGCCAGCACACCGTGATGCTGGATGCCGAAGCGCTTGGGTTCGAGGCGTGTTTTTTCGTCCTGATCCGCACATCAGAGCATGAAGCGGACTGGCAGGCGAAATTCCTCAAGGCGTTGAAGGACCGTCCAGAGGTGCAGGAGGCGCACCGTCTGGCAGGGGATATTGACTATATCCTCAAGGTGAGGGTTCGGAATGCGCGGGCCTATGATGCATTCTATCAGGCGCTGATTTCGGAAGTGCGGGTGCACAACGTGACCGCGCTTTTGTCGATGGAAGAGATCAAATCGACGGTGATGCTGCCGCTTTAGGCGCGGTTTATTTGGGCTCTAGGGAGTGATCAATAGTTCTGTCAGATTATGGAAATGATAGGTCGGTGCATAACGGGGTGGCGCGGCGAGTTTCATGTCGGGCAGGTGTTTGAACAGGGCGGGCAGCGCGATTTGCAATTCCAGCCGCGCGAGCGGTGCGCCGACACAGAAATGCAGCCCCCCGCCGAAAGCCGCATGGGGTTTGGCGGTGCGGTAGGGATCGAACCTGTGCGGTTCTGCATAAAGTGCGGGATCGCGTCCGGCAGCGCCCAGCATCAGGCCAATCTCTGAGCCACGTTTGAGGGTGTCATCGCCGATCTGGATATCTTCGTATGCGATGCGCGTGAACATATGCAGGGGCGGATCGTAACGCAGCAGTTCTTCGACGGTGCCCGCGATGTGATCTGGCGACAGGGCGATGGTGTCCGTGCCGTGTTCCAGCAGGCATTTTACGCCATTGCCGAGCGTGTGAACGGTTGCCTCATGGCCTGCGTTCAACAGCAAGATACAGGTGCCGATCAATTCATCGGTCGACAGTTTGGTGCCGTCTTCTTCGGCAGCGATCAGATGGGTGATCAAGTCATCGGCTGGTGCGGTCCGGCGGCTGTCAATATAGCTGCGCAGGAAATCAGTGAAGTCAGCGGCAGCCTGATTGGCGGCATCCTCAACCGCGCGGGTGCGACCGGCCATGTACATCGCGACCATCGTGTTCGACCATCGCAGAAGGTCGTTTGACATCGTTTCAGGCACGCCCAGAAGGCGCGCGATGATGCGCACGGGCAGTTGGGTGCAGAACGCGGGGATCAGATCGAAGGTGTCGGCGGGCAGCGCGTGTAACAGGTCTGATGTCACCGCTTCGATATCACTGCGTAGCCCTGCAATGCGGCGCGACGTGAACGCCCGCAAGACCAGTCCGCGCAGGCGCGTGTGGCGGGGTGGTTCCATGTCGAGCATGGAGTGCGCCTCCACCAATGCCCAATCCTTCAGATGATCCGGCACATCCTTTTCGGTCAGTTTTTCGCGGCCCAGCCTGCGGTCGCGCAGCAGCGCCTGAACGGTGGCTGCGTCGAAAGCCACGGCCATGTCGTAGTCTTGCCAGAAGAGCACCGGACCTTGCGCCCGCGCGCGGTCATAGGCGGCATAGGGGTCTTGAATGAAGGCCTGATCATGGGGTGAGAGCGAGAGTGTTTGCATCGTGTGAATGAATGCCTTGGTGGTTCGGAATGCGGGGGCGTTTGGTTTGGGGGGCGAAGCTGCGTCGGTTCCAGAACACTGAGGATTGTGGTTGAGATGCAGGCTGATTTTTTTGAGTTTATTTGGAAAATTGAAAGGGAAAGAAAGATCAGGAGGCGGCGAGGGCGGCGATGATTGGGGCGAAATCGACCGCCTTTAAGGATGCGCCGCCGACAAGGGCACCGTCGACATTTTCGGCCTGAAAGATCATCGCCGCATTGTCGGGTTTGACCGAACCGCCGTAGAGCAAGGGGATCATCTGCGCAGTTGCCTGACCGTAGCGCCGGGTAAGGCGTTGGCGGATAAAGTCGTGCACTTCGATGATCTGATCAAAGCTTGGCACAAGCCCGGTTCCGATGGCCCAGATCGGTTCATAAGCAACCACCGTATTTTCGGCAGTGACCCCGTCGGGCAAAGAACCGGCGAGTTGACCGCCGATAATGTCGAGGGTGTTGGCGGCCTCGCGTTCCTGTGCGGTTTCGCCAATGCAGACAATTGCTGTCAGCCCCGCAGCCCAAGCGCGTTCCACTTTGCAGCGCACCTCCATGTCTGTTTCGTGATGCGCATCGCGGCGTTCCGAATGGCCCAGGATGACGTGGGTTGCGCCTGTGTCTGCGATCATTTCGGCCGATATGTCGCCTGTGAACGCGCCTGCGTTTTCGCTGTGGCAGTCTTGTGCGCCGATCTGAATGCCAAAGGGGGATCCGGCTTGGGTGGCGCGAAAGAGCAGCGGCGCGGGGGGGCAGATGACGACACGGGGCGGTGCCAGTGGCAAGACGGCGCCAAGTTTCGAAAGCTCTGCAAGGGCGGCGGCCGTGCCGTTCATCTTCCAGTTGCCTGCGACGATTTTGGCGCGCTTGGTTTTATCGGACGGCATCGGAACCCTCATCATTTATTTGATCTTGGGTAGCAGTTGGTGGGGGGTGAGGCAACGGATGCTGACGTGAAAACCTATGCACAGCCCGCATTTGCCGGATGTTTAGAAGGCGTCCAGAGCGTCGCGTGCGAGAGCACATGCCGCTTCGGCATCGTCCAGCGCGGCTTCTGGCAAGGACCAGTAGGGCATAGAGGAGATGTTGCCATTCATGCGTGTGGTGGTCCACAGCGTGCAGCCAAGCTGCGCGAGCCGGTCAGCAAACGGGCCTTTGTGCGCCTTGATCAGGATCACGGAATCCGACCGCATCACACCAAATATCACCCCTGCCGAATAAAGCCCAAGACCGCCAAACATCTTTCGCGTGCTCAGATCGGGTATGTCGCTGAACAATTCTTTGGCAAATGCGATGTCCGCATCAGCGAGGCTCATGGCAGATCGTTATTTTGCAGCCAGCGCATCGTCGAACTTGATCGACTCGCCGCATCCGCAGGCTTCGGTCACGTTGGGGTTTCGGAACTTGAAGCCGCTTTCCAGAAGCGTCGTTTCATAGTCGATTTCGGTCCCGAACAAGAACATCTGCGCCATCGGTGCAATCATCACACAGGCACCATCTTGCTGGACAACCTCATCATTGGGATCCGCGACATCGACATATTCCATGGTGTATTCCATGCCGGCGCAACCGCCCTTTTTGATGCCGATACGCAACCCTGCATGACCTGCCGACCCCATCAGCTTGGAGATTTGCGCAGAAGCTTTGGGCGTAATCGTGACCGCTTGTTTGCCTGGAATGCCGAACATGTGGTTCTCCTTTGGTCATAACTTAGGGGGAGGGCGCTTCAATCTCAAGTCCCGCGGGGATGCGGGGTTTCACATGTGATCAACGACAACGCTGGTTTACATGAAACCCAGTTCAAGGCGGGCCTCATCTGACATCATGTCCATGCCCCATGGCGGTTCCCACACCAGTTCAACGTTGACTTGCTTTACACCGGCGAGCGGCTCAACCGCGTCGGCAACCCAACCGGGCATCTCACCGGCGACCGGACAGCCGGGGGCGGTCAACGACATTTTGATTTCGACGGCGTTTTCCTTGTCTATATCAATGGTATAGATCAGGCCCAGCTCATAGATATTCACGGGGATCTCAGGGTCATAAACGCTTCTGCACGCCTCAACAACCTGTTCATAAAGCGGATGATCCGTGGAGGATGGCGCAATCAGCGGTGTGCCCTCAAGGGGCTGTGGCGTGTCGGTCATGGGAGCCTCGGAATTATTTACCTGACTATTTATATAGGAAACAGATTGGCATTGGTAAAGGCCAAGGGGAAAAGCAATTTTTGCGCGTAATATGTGGTGGCCAGACCGGTAGCAACGTTGGTCAAAGGAGCGCCCCAAGCACCGGGACGCTCAGCGATACGGGTCAGTCGGATTTCCGGCGGCGCACCGGTTTTGGCCGGACCCTGACTTCGATCTCGTCATAGACTTTGGCGACGATGTCTTTGCCCGTTGCCTTTTCAATGCCTTCAAATCCGGGGGAGGAGTTCACTTCCAGCACCTTAGGCCCGGTTGAGGAGCGCAAGAGATCGACGCCGGCCTTGCCCAAGCCAAAGGCGCGTGCGGCCCGCAAAGCTGTATCGCGTTCTTCTTTGGTGATCCGGACGACCGTTGCCGACCCGCCGCGGTGCAGATTGGAGCGGAAATCACCCTCGGCACCTGTGCGTTTCATTGCTGCGACGACTTTGCCTGCCACCACCAGACAGCGGATATCTTCGCCGGCGGCTTCTTTGACAAAGTCCTGAACCAAGAAGTTCGCCTTGAGGCCCCGGAAGGCATCAATGACGGATTCTGCGGCCTTTTTGGTTTCGGCCAGCACCACGCCTTTGCCTTGGGTTGATTCCAGCAGTTTCACGATCAACGGGGCGGTGCCCACAAGCGCCATCAGGTTCGACGTGTCCTTGGGCGAGGCGGCAAAGGCGGTGGTCGGCATGCCGATGCGTTTGGAGGCCAGCACTTGGTGGGCGTGCAGTTTATCACGGCTGGCAAGGATGCCGGCAGAACCGTTCACGCAATAGGTGCCGATCGTCTCGAACTGGCGGATCACAGCGCAGCCGTACGGCGTGACGGAAGCCCCGATGCGCGGGATAACGGCGTCATAACGCGGCAGCCGCTTTCCGTCATAATGGACCTCGGGCGCCATTGCGTTTATCGCCATATAACAACGGGTTGTGTCGATAACTTCAACCGTATGGCCGCGCGCTTCGCCAACCTCGACCAGACGGCGTGTCGAATAATTGTCTTCGCGGCTGAGGACCGCTATCCGCAGCGACCGTTTGGGCGCGGTTTTGCGCACAGCGGCAGAATGATAGACATCGTAGCTCAGTTCCGGCTGCAGGCGCCGTTCGGTGGCAGAAATGGTGATCTGGTCATTCAAGGCCTGACGGCCCAGCAACATGCGACTGGTCATGCCGCCGCGGTCGGTCAGCGTGATTTCGATGGGCCAGCTTTTTCCCGCGACGTCCAGATCGGTTTCGATCACGAACCGTTGCTCGGATTCGCCGTTGGACGAGGTGACTTCGCGCCGGTCAATCAGCGTCGCAGAGCAGGTGATCACGATATCGTCGCGCCCGGGAATGGGGTGTACGTTAAAGCGGACCTTCGGCTTGGAAGAAGGGCCGAAAATCTCGATATCATGGGCATGCAGCGCAGAGGTGCGCGCGCCTGTGTCTACTTTGACCTTGACAGCGGGCAGGCCTAGACCGGGCAGCGAAATCCATTCTTCCCAGCCGAAATTCAGCTTGTCCATGCACGGTTCTCCTTGGTTAGAGCCGTGAGTTAACAGGCTGTTTCGTGGACCTCAAGCGGGCGCGTGGTTCACCCTTCGTTAATGTCGCGGGTAACAATCCGTGCGCCGCTGGACTGTTTGCGAAACCCCATACGCAAGGCGATCCATGCGATCAGCGACAAGATCGCAAAGAGCGCGAGCAGGGCAGGGACGCTGATCCCGGCAAAGATTGCCACGATGGCGGCCATCAGCAACGCGCCGATGGCAAAGCCCAAAAAAATAAAGCCCGGAACAAGCAGTTCGATGACACCCAGCGCAAGTGCGATGCAAATCCACATCCACCACAGGGATAGGTAAACAGCCATTAACCGCGCCCTTTCAAAAGCTTGAATGCGTCACCGAATGCGGCAAGCGCTTCTGCGGGAACAATGATTGTTTGGTTGCCGGCACCGCTGCTCATCTTGCCTACCGCTTCGACTTGTTTCAGGGCGATCTGGTATTGCGCTGCCTCTAGCCCGTTTTCGTTGATGGCGGTGGCAACCACTTGGGTTGCATAGGCTTCGGCGTCGGCCAGAATACGGCGCGCTTTTGCTGTTTGCTCGGATGCGTACAGCTCCGCGTCTGCGGCCAGTTCGACTGCGCGTTTTGACCCTTCGGCCTCTGTCACTTGTGCGCGGCGTGCGCGTTCGGCGTTGAGCTGTTGCATCATGGCTGCGCGGGTTGCGGCATCTAGGTTCACGTCCAAAATTTCGGCGCGGGTCACTTCGATGCCCCAGTTGTCAACGGCGTCTTCAACCGTTGCCTTGATTGTTGTGATCAGGGCGGTGCGGTTTGATTGCACTTCGTCCAGATCCATTTTGCCAATCTCGGCGCGCACGATGCCCGCAACAGTTGTAGAGATCGCAGAATCCACGTCGCGGATGCGGTAAACCGTTTTTTCAGGTTCAATAATGCGGTAAAAAACAGAGGTATCGACCTGGACCAGCACGTTGTCGCGGGTGATGGCGTCCTGTGATGCTGTGGGCAGCTGGCGTTCCAGAATAGAGATTTTGTGCGCGATACGGTCAATAAACGGCACGATCATGTTGATGCCCGGTCCAAGCACGGCGCGCAAGCGGCCGAACCGTTCCACGACGTGTTGTTCGGATTGGGGGACGATCTTGACGGCTTTGACGATCAGGATGACGATAAGCGCGGCCAACAGCAAAAACGCGAGGTTATTTTCCAATATTCCGAAAATCAGTGTTTCAATGTCCACGCGTGTAATCCTTTGGGTAAACCTGAGGTCTTATGTGGTGCGGTGGGGGAACAATTGCAAGTTTCATTGCGGTGGGTTAGGCGGCGTAAGAAACGATGAAAGCGTGTGTTTATGACCCGTATCTCCTTTGAAAAGACCGGCCAGGACGGCAAAGCGCGCACCGGCGTCATTCACACCACGCGCGGCGATATTCGCACACCTGCCTTTATGCCGGTAGGCACGGCCGCGACCGTCAAAGCGATGCTGCCCGAAAGTGTGGCCGCAACCGGCGCGGATATTTTGCTGGGCAATACCTATCATTTGATGCTGCGCCCGACGGCCGAGCGGATTGCATCCTTGGGGGGGCTGCACAAATTCATGAACTGGGCCGGTCCGATCCTTACCGATTCAGGCGGGTTTCAGGTGATGAGCCTTGCATCCTTGCGCAAACTCACGGAGCGCGGGGTGACGTTCAAAAGCCACATCGACGGCTCCAAGCACGAGATCACGCCAGAGCGGTCGATGGAGATACAGGCGCTGCTCGGCTCTGACATTGTGATGTGTTTTGATGAATGCCCCGCCTTGCCCGCCGACCGCGACCGCATTGCCCAAAGCATGGAACTGTCGATGCGGTGGGCCAAACGGTCCAAGGCAGCATTCGGCGACCGTCCGGGTCACGCGCTGTTCGGTATCCAGCAAGGTGGTTTGGAAGAGGATTTGCGCCTGCAAAGTGCGCAAGCCCTGCGCGAGATCGACTTTGACGGCTATGCTGTTGGCGGCTTGGCCGTGGGCGAAGGGCAGGAGGCGATGTTCGGCTGTCTTGACTATGCGCCGGATCAATTGCCGCAGGACAAGCCGCGCTATCTGATGGGTGTCGGCAAGCCTGACGATATCGTGGGCGCGGTGGCGCGCGGCATTGATATGATGGATTGTGTGCTACCGTCGCGGTCGGGGCGCACAGGGCAAGTGTTCACACGCACCGGTGTGGTTAATATCAAGAACGCGCGCCATGCGGATGACCCGCGCCCCTTGGATGCGCAATGCAGTTGTCCTGCGTGCGCCAATTACAGCCGCGCCTATCTGCATCATGTGTACCGGTCCCAAGAGATGATATCGGGGATGCTGCTGACCTGGCATAACTTGCAGTATTACCAGGATATTATGGCGGGCATGCGCGCGGCTATCGCAGCGGGCACGTTTGATGCGTGGCAAAAGGATTTTCACGAGGGCAGGGCGCAGGGTGATATTGAGCCGCTGTGATTTTGTCGCTTCTGGTGCGTTGGAGAATACCAAGAAGACAGAGCGTCAGCCTCGCCCGGCTATGTCGTTCTGAAGTAAGTCGATATTTTAACCATTGCCCCGTTTAATATCTGTCAAATTTCCCCGAAATCACCGGTTGCGAAAGCGCGGCGGCCACGCAATGATGCACCAAAGCCCTGCCAAGGGGATTGAAACAGGTCTCACCGGTCTACATATCGTTGAGTACAGGAGACGGAGTTGGCTGCCTCATGAGGGGCCGGAACTGTCTTGCTAATATAAGGAAATGAGCATGTTAGAGCCACTTAACGCATCTTATCCGGTCTTGCCCCTGCGCGATATCGTGGTGTTCCCCCATATGATCGTCCCGCTGTTTGTGGGCCGTGAGAAATCAGTTCGCGCGCTTGAAGAAGTGATGGCGGACGACAAACAGATTCTGTTGTCCAGCCAGATTGACCCCGGTGAGGATGATCCGGGATCTGACGGTATCTTTAAGGCCGGTGTGCTGGCCAATGTTCTGCAACTGCTGAAATTGCCCGACGGCACCGTTAAGGTGCTGGTCGAGGGTCAGGCGCGTGTGCGTATCACGGACTATCTTGAGAACGACAGTTTTTTCGAGGCGCGTGCAGAGTACCTTACAGAGATGCCGGGCGATGCTGCGACAACCACGGCTTTGCTGCGCTCTGTTGCCGATGAGTTCGAGCGCTATGCCAAAGTGAAAAAGAACGTACCCGACGAGGCATTGACTGCCGTGGGCGAGACCACCGAGCCTGCGCGCTTGGCTGATCTGGTTGCCGGGCACTTGGGTATCGAGGTCGCGCAAAAGCAGGACCTGCTTGAGACGCTCAGCATTTCCGAACGGCTTGAAAAGATTTATGGCCTGATGCAGGGCGAGATGTCTGTCTTGCAGGTCGAGAAAAAGATCAAAACCCGCGTGAAGTCACAGATGGAGCGGACCCAGCGCGAATATTATCTGAACGAACAGATGAAGGCGATCCAGCAAGAGCTGGGGGATGGCGAGGATGGCAAGAATGAAGTCGCCGAGCTGGAAAGCAAAGTCGCCGCGACCAAGCTGAGCAAAGAAGCCCGCGAAAAGGCCGACGCCGAGATCAAAAAGCTCAAGAACATGAGCCCGATGTCCGCAGAAGCAACGGTTGTGCGCAACTATCTGGATTGGATGTTGTCGATCCCGTGGGGCGTAAAGTCCCGCGTGAAGAAAGACCTCTCCAAGGCGCAAAAAGTGCTGGACGACGATCACTATGGCTTGGAAAAAGTCAAAGAGCGTATTGTCGAATATCTGGCCGTGCAGCAGCGCTCCAGCAAGATGAAGGGCCCGATCATGTGTTTGGTCGGTCCTCCGGGTGTGGGCAAAACCTCGCTTGGTAAATCTGTGGCCAAGGCAACGGGACGCGAGTTTATCCGCATCTCGCTTGGTGGGGTGCGTGACGAGTCCGAAATTCGCGGCCACCGTCGGACCTATATCGGTTCCATGCCGGGTAAGATCATTCAGGCATTGAAAAAAGCCAAGACGACGAACCCGCTGATCCTGCTCGATGAAATCGACAAGATGGGTCAGGATTTCCGGGGCGATCCGGCGTCAGCCATGCTTGAGGTGCTTGATCCCGAACAGAACGGCACGTTTGTTGATCACTATCTTGAGGTCGAATATGACCTTTCGAACGTGATGTTCCTGACGACCTCGAACAGCTACAATATGCCGGGGCCGCTCTTGGACCGGATGGAGATCATTCCGCTGTCGGGCTATACCGAGGACGAGAAGCGCGAGATCGCCAAGCAGCATCTGGTGGCAAAGCAGATCAAGAACCACGGTCTGAGGTCAAAGGAATTCTCAATCGAGGATTCCGCGCTGACAGGCATGATCCGCTATTACACCCGTGAGGCCGGTGTGCGGAACCTCGAGCGTGAGATCGCCAAGGTTGCGCGCAAATCGCTGACCAAGATCATCAAGAAAGAAGCCGACAGTGTGACTGTGACAGGCGACAATCTGGATGAGTTTCTGGGGGTCCAAAAGTACCGTTATGGGCTGGCCGAGGATGAAAACCAGATCGGTGTGGTGACGGGCCTTGCCTATACATCTGTTGGCGGCGAACTCTTGCACATCGAAGCGCTGCGCCTGCCGGGCAAAGGCCGGATGAAAACGACAGGCAAGCTGGGCGATGTGATGAAAGAAAGCATTGATGCGGCCAGTTCGTATGTGCGTTCGATCAGCCCTTCTATCGGTATCAAACCGCCAAAGTTTGATACTTTGGACATCCACGTGCACGTTCCTGATGGTGCAACGCCCAAGGACGGACCATCCGCGGGTCTGGCGATGGTAACGTCGATTGTGTCTGTGCTGACGCAGATCCCTGTTCGCAAGGATATCGCCATGACCGGCGAGGTGTCTTTGCGCGGCAATGCGATGCCGATTGGCGGTTTGAAGGAAAAACTGCTGGCGGCTTTGCGGGGGGGGATCACCACAGTTCTGATCCCGCAGGAGAACGAGAAAGACATGGCGGAGATACCCGATAACGTGAAGGCGGGCCTGACCATCATTCCCGTGACGCATGTATCGCAAGTGCTTGAGCATGCCCTTGTGCGGAAACCGGAACCCATCGAATGGGACCAGGAGGCCGAGGACGCAGCAGCAGCGGCAACTTTGGCAGCGCAATCGCGTTCAGGTGATACGGCGACCGCGCATTGATCTAGCCCTTCTACAATTAGAAAAGGCGCCTTGGGAAACCGAGGCGCCTTTTTTGTTGCAACCGGGTGGCAGCCCGAGCGCGCCTAGTCGCTAAAGAGCGGTAGCGACAAAAGGATGGCAAGAGCAACGACAAGCGCAGGCCCGCCGCTGCTGGCTGTCGTATCCTCAACGATAACAACCGGTTCGACGACCGGGTCAAGAGAGCCTGCATAGGCAGTCTGACCAAGGCCCAAGCATGCCAAAGCAAGAACTATATTTCGTGTGAGTTTCATATCCATTCCCCAACATGGTGTGTCTTCATAAAGACGTATATTGTGTCCGCAATCAAGCATTGCTGGTATTTTGTGACAAAGTGCGTATGGTAGACGCAATAATAAACGAAAATCGAGCGAGGCTAAAATGAGCACGACAAGCACAACGACCGAAAAATCGAAAGCAACCAAAACGGCGCGTAAACCTGCAAAGGCGAGCGTCAAACCGGCGCCCCTTTCCGCGCTTGATGGCAGCCCGCCAGCGCCAATCAGCAAGCCTGACGCAACCCCTTCCGTCGTTGAGGCCGCGCAATCGGTGATATTGGGACCTGTAATGCGCAAGAAAGAACTGATTGACGCGGTTGTCACGCATTCCGGCCTGAAAAAGAAAGACGTCAAACCCATCGTGGAAAGCACACTTGAGGTTCTGGCAGCAGCCCTTGCAGAGAAGCGCGAGTTGAACTTGCAGCCCTTGGGCCGCGTGATGATCCGCCGTGAAAAGCAGGTCAGAAACGGCCGCGTCCTTGTTGCGAAAATCCGTCAAAGTGACGGTGGTCCCGGCCCCGAGGGCAAGGATGACGCGGACGCCGACACAACCGAATAATCGAACGACAAAGAGGAAGCGCCGCGCATTTTTCGGCGCTTCCTCTTGCACCCCCAGACCGGATTGGCTAACCCCGCGACCGAAGGGTGATTAGCTCAGTGGTAGAGCGCTTCGTTCACATCGAAGATGTCAGGAGTTCAAATCTCTTATCACCCACCACTTTATAAACATAAAACAAATGCTTAAGTGGATTTGGCGGATTGACTGTGTAGCCATTTTATAACGCTATACATGGGGCACAGATCGTCTATTCCGAGCCTCACCCCTTCTTTGGCGCGCTTTAAAAGGGCGCGTTCGACTTGAATTGTGGCAATCTCGCGTTCTATGCACGCAAACTGTGGCGTATACACCCGATCCATAAGGATCAGATGCGCGGCCTTGTGACGGGCTGCTTTGAGATCTTTCAATAGCTGTTCGTCAGACATTTGTGTGACAGCCAGAAGATTGGTGTTGCGTACTCTATAGTCAGGACATTTCAGGGATGCAGAAGATTTTCAGAAATAGTTTGATCGCAAAAATGCAGATGGATGATTTCATTCAAACGCTTAAGTTTCCTATTAGCAGGCGCTATTAGGACCAATTCATATGATTAGGTCTTCCGTCTTGATCGGGACGCTTTTAGCGCCGGTTAACGCAGTCGCCGACCCAATAGTTGAACTGGCAGCAGGTTATATTGCCTGCTTTCAGCAACAGTCAGATGATACCGCTCGTCTGGCTTGCTATGACGGCCTAACTGACAAGGTCGCCGCCGCTACAACGTCACCGAAAGCCGGGTGTCAAGTCGACGGTTGGAACCTTACAAAGAAGGGAAAACAAATCCACATGAGTGGATCGACGAGTTGGTCATCAGGGCGGCTTAACTGTCGGCTGTTCGATGGCGATAAATTCTTAACTTCCAAGTTCACTTTCAGTCAAGGATATGCGTTTCAAGAATACACGGACCTCACTGATGCACCCGCTGGGATGACAATGAAGTTTTCGATCGACTAACCGGTTCTCAGCACTTTCAATGTCGGCCCATTTGATGCAATCGCGATATAATTGAATGCAAGCTGTGCGGTGCCAAGGGTGATCTCGACTGCCGAATAGAGTTAACAATAGGGTAGGATTATCCACGGTTGGGATCCTGTGGCTCCGAGTGCTTCGCTCGTAAGCTCCGGTTGGATCCTTTCGACATGAACGGCTCGCAGAGTTCGGAGGCTCCGCAATCGAGCCTGGCGTCGCTCAGGCAAAAACCTGATCATAACCTGACAGTGAAATGACCGAATTTGCATGCATATGGCCGGATCTGCATGTTGCCACTTCATGCGCACGTTGGTCTGGGCAACTCGCTCAGTTGCCATTCTGGCGCTTGCGGCCGGAATACTCGTCGGGACACAAAGCTCTTAGCCGCGATACGGCCCCGTTAAAGAACGAAGACTGATCTATTGGGTTTCCCCCGAAACGGGTGGCTGGTTTGCCGCTTGCCGGAACGCTAACGGCGAAAGACCCGTCCAGCGGCGAAAGCTGCGCGAAAAGCTGTTCGCGTCGCGGTAAGCCAAGACATTTGCGATCTCGTCAGCGCGCAGGGTGGTCTTGGCAAGATACCGCATGGCCATATCCT
>JAFMHE010000318.1 GCA_017854675.1 Paracoccaceae bacterium
GTCTCCATCCGGGCCCGTTTGATGGGCTTGCTTGAAGGGTCAGAGGCATTCGGGAGGGTGACCTTGCTGCCGGCACGGCCTTTTCACAGGGGCTGACATTTATCAGGGGAGAAGAAATCATGAAGATCAATCGCCGTGGGTTTTTTAAGGAAACAGCTAAAACAGGTGTGGCAGTTGCAGGCGGTGCCATGTTGGCGGCACCCGCTTATGCACAAGGCAAGCGCGAGCTTTCTATGGTCATGGCATGGCCGCATAATTTTCCGGGTCTTGCGTCCATCGCGTACAACTTTGGCAAATACGTCGAGGAACTGACCGATGGGCAAATCACCGTAAAGGTGAATGCCGCAGGCGAGCTTGTTGGTGCGTTCGAGGTGTTCGATGCCGTGGGTCAAGGCACCGCTGATTGCTATCACGCGTCACCGATGTTTTTGGCGGGTAAATGGCAGGCCGTTACGTTTTTTGGCCTTGTGCCGTTCGGCCTGAACCCGGCTGAGCATTGTGCATGGATGTATTTTGGTGGCGGTCAGGAATTGCAGAACCGGGTCTACCGCGACAAGTTCAACTTGCAGGCTTTCACATGCGGTCACACGGGCGCGCAGATGGCCGGTTGGTTCAACAAGGAAATCAACTCATTGGATGATTTCCAGGGCATCAAGATGCGCAGTTCCGGCATTGCGGGCGAAGTGATGCGCCGCGTCGGTGCCAGTGCGGTGATGATCCCCCCGCAGGAGATTTTCACCTCGTTGCAATCGGGCGCGATTGACGCAACAGAGCTGTGTTGTGCATGGCTCGACAGTGCCAATGGTTTCCAGCAGCACGCCAAGTATTACTACACGCCGGGTTGGCAGGAAGTGAACAGCGCAGGCGAGATCGGGATCAACGCCGACCTGTTCGACGAACTGACGCCGCATCAGAAAAAGATCATGCAGCACGCGGTGCAATCGGCCAATTCCATCAACATCGGTGAATGGCCGTTCTACAATGCCAAAGCCATGCAGAAATTGCGCGCGGACGGTGTCGAAGTGCGCAATTACCCGGATGATGTGATCAAGGCGCTTGCGGAGCAATCCGAGATCGTCGTTGCGGAACTGGCGGACATTGATGATGACGCAGCCGAGATTTACGCAAGCTGGAAAGCCTACCGTGACGAGGCGGTTGAATATTCGGTGCTGGTTGACCTGCCTTTGTACCACGCCCGCAAGATTGCCTTTGACGCAGGGCACTAAATCCATTGAAAAAAGAATGTCGGCGGCTGTTGCGATGGCCGCCGATCCTGCGACGGGAACGTCGCGATTTGAAGGGAGGCAGGTATGCGCATCATCGTCGATTTTCTGGACGGTCTGACGGAGTATTTCGGCAGGATGATCTCGTGGCTTGCCCTGTTCATGGTGTTGATGTCGTTCACAACGGTCGTGCTGCGCTATGTTTACGGGATCAGCAATGTCGCGATGATCGAAACCATCGTGTATGCCTTTGCAATCCTGCTGGCAGGGTCTGCCGGGTGGACATTGCTGCATAACGAACACGTGCGCGTTGATATTTTCTATGGCGCGATGTCGGAACGTAACAAGGCGCTGGTTGATCTGTTCGGCGCTGTGTTTTTCATGTTCCCCGTCCTGTTCATCATATGGAGCAAGGGGCTGCCTTATGTGTCGCGGTCGTGGAAGCTCCGCGAAACCTCAAACGAGGTCGCGGGGCTGGATTATCTGTATTTGCTGAAAACCTTTATTCTGGTGTTCGCGGTGGTGCTGGCGGTGCAGGGCGTTTCATTCGTTCTGCGCAAGGTTCACATCCTGATCCACGGCACCCCGATGCAGACAAAATTCGGTCCCCAAAGGGAACAAGCCTGATGTTTCTTAACGAGTATGTCGAACTGTTGATGTTCGTCGCGGCCTTCGGCTTGATCCTGTTCGGTTTTCCGGTTGCCTTCACGCTGGCCGGTGTTGCGCTGGCCTTTGCGGTCATTGGCGACATGGTGGGTATTTTTCAGCTCAGGCAGTTGAATTTCCTGCCACAGCGGATGTTCTCGGTCATGTCCAACGAGGTGCTTATGGCGGCACCTTTGTTTATCTTCATGGGCTTGATGCTGGAGAAATCCAAGGTGGCCGAAGACCTGCTGCTGTCGATGGCCAAGCTGTTTTACAAAGTGCGCGGCGGGCTTGCGATTTCGGTTATTATGGTGGGCATGTTGATGGCCGCGGCAACCGGTATTGTGGGGGCGACGGTTGTGACGATGGGCCTGATCGCGCTGCCGGTGATGTTGCGCGCGGGCTATGATCCCAAGCTGGCGACGGGGGTCATCTGTGCCTCGGGCACATTGGGGCAGGTGATCCCGCCCTCTATTGTGTTGGTGTTTCTGGGCGACATTCTGACCTATGCCAACCAGCAGGCCAATCTGGCGGCGGGCAATTTTGCGGGTAAATCTGTGGGCGTGGGCGACTTGTTCGCGGGTTCCCTTATCCCGGGACTGATGTTGGTCGGGCTTTATCTTTGTTATGTGATGCTGATCGCGTGGTGGCAGCCAAGTGCCGCACCCGCGATTGAAACCGACATTGAAGAATTGCAGATGAGCGCGGCAGAGCGTCGGCAGCTGTTGATCAATGGCTTGATGGCGCCGGTTGTGCTGATTGTGGCGGTGTTGGGCTCGATCCTTGCAGGGATTGCAACGCCGACCGAAGCCGCCGGCGTGGGTGCGGTTGGCGCCACTGTGCTGGCCGGTTTGCGCGCCCGCCCGGACCAACGGACCTGGCTTTTGCTGGGGGGCGCGTCGGCCATCGCGCTGATCGTGATCAACGGATATTTCGATCTGCTGGTTGCCCGCACCGATTTTTCTGGAACCGAGCAGGTGGTCCTTTGGGTGTCTTATGTGTTGGTCGGGATGGTCACGATTGCGGTGGTCATGTCGGTGTTTTTCACATGGCGGCAGGGCGTCCTGACGCAAGTTGTGCATAGCACCACGCGCATTTCGGGGATGATTTTTGCCATCCTCGTCGGGGCCAGCCTGTTTGCGCTGACGTTCCGTGGATTGGGCGGGGAAGAGACAGTGCACCGGTTCCTGAACAGCCTGCCCGGTGGTCTGACAGGGGCGATGATCTTTGTCATGCTGATGATGTTCGTGATGGGGTTCTTTCTCGATTTCCTCGAGATCATTTTTATCATGGTGCCGATTGTCGGCCCTGTGCTGATTGGCATGGGCGCGGACCCGGTGTGGTTGGGCGTGATGATCGGGATCAATTTGCAAACCTCGTTCCTGACGCC
>JAFMHE010000319.1 GCA_017854675.1 Paracoccaceae bacterium
TGATCGACGAATTGCTGATCACCGACCATTATTCCACACGTGCGTGGGTGCATGCGTATGATTTCGCGCAAGCCGGTCTGAGCACGGCAGGGATGGACAAGGGCACACAAGCTGACGCGTTTGAACTATCGACCCGCGACATCCCGCAGGGTGATCATGTGCCGGGCGAATACGCCGAACTGGTACGCGATGCCAAGGCCAGCTTTCGCCGGGGCGATCTGTTTGAAGTCGTGCCGGGGCAGGTATTTTATGAAAGCTGTACCGACAGCCCCGCAGCGATTTTCCGGCGGCTCAAGGTGATCAACCCTGCGCCATTCGGGTTCCTGATGAACCTTGGTGACAAGGAATTTCTGGTCGGTGCCAGTCCGGAGATGTTTGTGCGTGTGACGGGACGGCGGGTGGAAACCTGCCCGATTTCCGGCACCATCGCACGCGGCGCGGATGCAATTGAGGACAGCGCGCAGATCCTGAAACTGCTGCAATCCGAAAAGGACGAGAGCGAGCTGACGATGTGTTCCGACGTGGACCGCAACGACAAAAGCCGCGTCTGCGACCCCGGCTCAGTCCGTCTGATCGGACGTCGCCAAATCGAGATGTATTCGCGGCTGATCCACACTGTCGATCATATTGAGGGCCGTTTGCGCAAAGGAATGGACGCGATTGACGCCTTTCTGAGCCATGCGTGGGCTGTCACCGTAACCGGCGCGCCCAAGCTTTGGGCTATGCGGTTTATTGAAACACACGAGAAATCCACCCGGTTCTGGTATGGTGGTGCGGTGGGTGCGATCGGGTTTGACGGCAATATGAACACCGGCCTCACGCTGCGCACCATCCGGATCAAACACGGCGTCGCAGAGGTGCGGGCGGGTGCGACACTGCTGAATGATAGCGATCCCGATGAGGAAGAAGCAGAGACCGAATTGAAAGCGTCCGCCATGCGCGCGGCCATTCGCGGTGACATGCGCGCCAACATGGGCGGCACGGGTGCGCGCACGCCTGTCGGTCAGGGCAAGCGGGTGCTGCTGGTCGATCACGAAGACAGTTTTGTCCATACACTGGCCAATTATGTGCGCCAGACCGGGGCAGAGGTGTTGACCACCCGCAGCCCTGTGCTGGCGGAGGTGTTTGACGATTTCAAACCCGATCTGGTGATGATGTCACCCGGTCCCGGCAGGCCCACGGATTTCAACTGCAGCGCCACGATTGACGCCGCCCTGTCGCGCGGATTGCCGGTCTTTGGTGTCTGTCTGGGCTTGCAGGCGATCACCGAACATTTCGGCGGTCAGCTTGCGCAACTGGATGAGCCGATGCACGGCAAACCATCCCAGATGTCCGTAACGCATGCGGGGCGGATTTTCCATGATATGCCTGAGCGGATTACAGTTGGGCGGTATCATTCGCTTTATGCTGACCGCGCGCATCTGCCCGACGATCTGATGATCACCGCACAAACAGATGACGGTGTGATCATGGGGCTGGAACACCGCCACTTGCCCGTGGCCGCCGTTCAGTTTCACCCGGAATCGATCATGTCGCTGGGTCAGGACGCGGGTATCCGTATGATTGAAAACGCGATTATGCGTCTGACCGCGAAAACCTAGGAGCTTGGGTGGGGGCCGATGCCCCCGCCTAGCCTTTCAGGCGCTCGACGATGCTTTGCGCTGTGACACTGCCAACAGTTTTTCCGTCCTCCTGCACGCTGAGCGATCCGTCCGCAGCACTGAGTTGATCAATCAACGCATTGACGGGCGTCTCGATTGACACCTCGGTATCGCCGGGCGCAGGCATTGTGGTCGCCATGACATCGCGGGCGGTCAGGACGCCCAAGGGGTTCATGTTAGCGACAAAATCGGCCACGTATTCAGAGGCGGGATTAGAGAAAATTTCGCGCGGGGTGCCGATCTGAACGATGCGGCCGCCCTCCATGATGGCGATGCGCCCCCCCAGTTTGAACGCCTCATCCAGATCATGGCTGACAAAGATGATCGTGCGTTTCAGATCACGCTGCAAATCCAGCAATTCATCCTGCAACCGCGTTCGGATCAGCGGATCAAGCGCCGAAAACGGTTCATCCATCAGCAAGATCGGCGCTTCGGTCACAAAGGCACGCGCAAGGCCCACGCGTTGCTGCATGCCGCCCGACAATTCGCCGACTTTGCGGTCCGCCCAATCCGCAAGACCGACCAATGCAAGCTGTGCATCGGCGCGCTCCAGCCGCTCTTTCTTGGGGACGTCCGACAGTTCCAACGCAAGCGCCACGTTGTCGCGCACGGTGCGCCACGGCAACAAACCGAACTGCTGGAACACCATCGACACGCATTCGCGCCGCACCCGGCGCAGATCATTGGCAGAACATTCCTGCACGTTTGCCGACCATGTCCCATCGTGGACCTGCACATTGCCGCGCACCACGGGGTTCAGCCCGTTCACTGCACGTAGCAAGGTGGATTTGCCGGACCCCGACAGGCCCATCAGCACGAG
The DNA here is from genome assembly GCA_017854675.1 of Paracoccaceae bacterium. Lineage (GTDB taxonomy): Bacteria > Pseudomonadota > Alphaproteobacteria > Rhodobacterales > Rhodobacteraceae > Sulfitobacter. The sequence goes on from JAFMHE010000319.1 coordinate 2,482, forward strand.
TATTTCGCCCTCCGCCACCTCAAGCGAGCAATTGTGAACGCCCAGAACCTGGCCAGTGGCGACCTCGATCTCGGACCGGCTTTGTCCTTTATCCATCAAGGGCAGTGCCTTTTCGGGCTTGTCACCAAAGACGATAGAGACGTTATTGAATGCGACTGCTGTTGTCATTTTTCGCCCACCCGCAACATCCGGTCCAGCATGATTGCCACGACCACAATGATCAGACCGGATTCGAATCCCAGCCCGGTGTTTACCTGGTTCAGCGCGCGCACCACTGGCACGCCCAAACCATCCGCGCCAACAAGCGCAGCGATCACCACCATCGACAACGACAGCATGATCGTCTGGTTCAAGCCTGTCATGATCTGAGGCAGCGCATAAGGCAGCTCGATCTTCCACAAGGTCTGGCTGGGCTTGGCGCCAAATGCCTCTGCCGCCTCAAGCAATGCTTTGGGGGTTGAGGCAATGCCAAGCTGCGTTAGACGGATGGGTGCGGGTAGCACAAAAATCACTGTCGCAATCAAGCCCGGCACCATGCCGATGCCAAAAAACACAATGGCCGGAATAAGATAAACGAACGTCGGCAGCGTCTGCATCAGGTCAAGAACGGGCCGCATGAACCGGTATAGCCGGGGACGGTGCGCCGCTGCGATCCCGATGGGAACGCCAACACCCATACACACCACGCAGGCTGACAGAACGAGGGTCAGGCTTTCGGTGGTTTCTTCCCAATAGTCTTGATTGATGATGAACAGGAACCCCAGAACGATCAGC
>JAFMHE010000320.1 GCA_017854675.1 Paracoccaceae bacterium
TGAATTCACTGCACTAACAAATCCTTACGGCCCGAACTTCGATAATAACATGAAGGTCGCCCTGACCTTTCGCGGTGCGCCACGTCCCGATGTACAGGTCGAAGTCTTTGACCGCGCGCCCGACGATATGGTAACGATCACACTGCACAGGACAGATGCGCAAGGCGTTGCAGACATTCCCGTAACACCCGGACATCGCTATCTTTTTGACGCTGTGGTGCTGCAACCTTTCGCGGATGCCTCGACCGCCGAAGGGGCTACTGTGTGGGAAACATTTTGGGCCGCATTAACTTTTGCTGTACCACAATAAGCCAGCTTGCACAGCACGCGCAGGTAACGCTACACCGCTGGCATGACGCAAAACCACGACATCCTGTGCATTGGCTCGGTCCTTTGGGACGTGATTGGCCGTTCCGAAACAGCAATGCGGCAAGGGTCCGATATGCCTGGCCGCATCACGCGCAGGCCCGGCGGCGTCGCGCTGAACATCGGGATGGCGCTGGCCCGCTTCGGGTTGAAACCTGCGTTACTTAGCGCGGTAGGGTCAGACGCCGAGGGCGATGAATTGATGGCGGCCTGTCAGGTGCGCGGGCTGGCGACCGACTTTATCTACCGCTCACAAGACCTGCCGACGGACGTCTATATGGCCGTTGAAGGGTCCAACGGGCTGATCGCAGCGATTGCGGACGCCCATTCGCTTGAAACTGCCGGCGACAAGATACTGCAACCGTTTCATAATGGTAGCTTGGCAAGCCCCTATACCGGCGCTGTCGCGCTGGACGGTAATCTGACGCTTGATCTGCTGTCTGAAATGGCGCAAAGCCCGCTTTTTGCCCAAGCCGACCTGCGCGTCGCGCCTGCATCGCCCGGCAAGGCGTTGCGGCTGGCACCGTTCATGCGCGCACAGCGCGGCACGCTCTATGTGAACCTCGAAGAGGCAGGATTGCTCTGTCAGACCGGCTTTGACGGGTCGCCAGAGGCTGCGCGCGGCTTGCTGACACGCGGGGCGCTGCGGGTTGTGGTCACGGATGGCGACAAGCCCGCGACGCTGGGTGATCACACCGGATTGCTGACGCTGCAGCCCCCTGCCGTTCAGGTGACTCGGATCACCGGGGCCGGTGATACCTTTATGGCTGCCCATATTGCCGCAGAACTGCGCGGACTGGCCCCACAAGCCGCCTTGCAGGACGCACTTGACCATGCCGCCCTCTATGTAGCCGGAGAGACAAAGATATGAGCATTCCCCTGACATTCAGCGCCGAAGTCGCAGAAGCCCGCGCACAAGGCCGCGCGATTGTGGCGCTTGAAAGCACGATCATCACCCACGGCATGCCCTATCCGCAAAACGAACAGGTCGCGCAACAGGTTGAGGCAGACGTGCGCGCGGCGGGTGCCGTGCCTGCGACCATCGCCGTGATCGACGGCGTACTGCACATCGGACTGGATGCAACACAACTCAGCACCCTCGCGCAGGCCAAAGGCGTCGCCAAGCTAAGCCGCGCGGACATGGCCGTGTGCATTGCGACAGGTGGCACCGGTGCGACGACCGTCGCCGCGACGATGATCGCGGCAGAACTGGCGGGCATTTCGGTATTCGCAACGGGTGGTATTGGCGGGGTGCACAAGGGCGCCGAGAACAGCTTTGACATCTCTGCCGACCTAATGGAACTGGCCCAAACCCCTGTCACAGTTGTCGCGGCAGGGGCCAAGGCCATCCTTGACGTGGCGAAAACACTCGAGGTGCTAGAAACACAAGGCGTTCCCGTCATTACTGTCGGCCAAGACAGCTTTCCTGCCTTCTGGAGCGCCTCTTCGCCGTTGAAATCCCCCTTGCGTCTGGACAGCGCAGCGCAGATTGCGGCGGCACATCGCACCCGTGTTGCGATGGGTTTGCCCGGTGGTCAATTGATCGCCAATCCTATCCCCAAAGCGGACGAAATTCCCGCGGCCGATCTGAATCCGATCATCGCGCGCGCGCAGGCCGACGCCGAGGCGCATGGAATCACCGGCAAAGGGGTCACACCCTATTTGTTGCAGCGCATATTTGAACTGACCGAAGGCAGATCGCTGACCGCGAATATCGCGCTGGTACGCAACAATGCCCGGCTTGCCGCCGAGATTGCCATCGCATTGGCAACAAAACCCGCCTAATTCAGCATCAACGCTGCTTTTGACGCCGACCATTGTGTCAAGCAGTCTCCATTCTGTTAGGCGACCATTGTGACCCGCCGCCAAAGACCTTAGCTATAGCGCGACACTTGTTGCGGACCACCTTTCATGAACACACCTTTCGATCTAGATCCCGGCACACCGCGGCGCAGCACCTTGATGTCGCGCCTGCGCGCATCATTCCTGACGGGCCTTGTGGTGATTGCACCTGTCGGCCTGACCATTTGGCTGATCTGGTCTGTTGTCGGCTGGATTGACGGGTTCGTCCTGCCTCTGGTGCCGGCGGCCTATCACCCTGATCGCATGCTGCAGGACTTTTTCGGCATGGACCCGTCCATTCAGATCAACGTGCGTGGCCTTGGCGTCATAATATTCCTGATGTTCACGATCCTGATCGGCTGGATTGCCAAAGGGTTCATTGGCCGGTCGCTGATCCGCTTTGCAGAAAGCCTTGTGGAACGCACGCCCGTGGTGCGCACGATCTATTCCGGCATCAAACAGATTTCCGAAACCATATTTGCCCAGTCTGATCGCAGCTTTGAAACCGCCTGCCTGATCGAATACCCTCGCAAAGGGGTTTGGGCGCTTGGGTTTATCTCGACGGACGCCAAAGGCGAAGTCGCGCTAAAGGCGGACCCGACAGGGCCGATGGTTTCGGTCTTTTTGCCAACAACGCCGAACCCGACGTCGGGATTTTTATTGTTTTTCCCGAAACGTGACGTGATCGAGTTGGACATGACCGTTGAAGACGCGGCCAAACTGGTGATTTCAGCGGGGCTTGTGTACCCTTCTGACCGCCCTGTCGAAGTCAACGCGGATACCGTCAAGAAACTGCGCAAGTCCTGAACGGCAGCCGCGTTTGATCTGTCTGATTTTACAGCGGCTCTAGGAGAACATCCCCTTAAGGTCGACACTGCTTCTTTTGCCGATGTCCGCCTTATGGGCCGCCAAAAACGCTTCTGCGGCGTCAAAGCCCGCTTTGCGCAAGGTCCGGATGACTTCGGGGTTCGGGATCATCTTGGTTGCAACAGACAATTGTTCCATCAGAACATCATCCGCGATCATATGCACGCGAACCCGGCT
>JAFMHE010000321.1 GCA_017854675.1 Paracoccaceae bacterium
TCGCGTGTCATGCCACCCTCGGCGCGGAACCGCAGCCAATCTGCCGCTTGTTGCCATGCCCGCGGCCAATGGGCGTAGGTCACGACAATATCCGCACCTGCAAGTGCGCCCAGATCACCGGCCTGTGCGGCGCGGGACACATCCGTCAAGGCGGCCCCTGCAGCTTGAGTGAAATTCACCGCCGCTGGTACGCCCGACGCGGTTATCTGCGCGACCAGATCGCGGCTTGCCTCAACATCCACACCAAGGGGTTTTTCCAAAAACACCGCCTTGCCTGCCTGTGCGGCTGCCAAAGCATAGGCTTTGCGCGGAACGGGAGGGCAGGCCAGATAGACCAGATCGGCGGTTGCGATTGCGGCCTCTGTACTTGCCGCAATCGCAGCACTCGGGACCATGTCGCGCGCTTGGGCGCAGGCGGCTGGATCAGGGTCCCACATCGTTTGGACCGTGAACGCAGGATGCAGCGCCATATGTTCCGCCATGCGGCGCCCCATGATGCCCAGACCGATGATCGCTGTGTTGATGGTCATGCGCTAATTCCTTTTAGGTCAAGCCTGAGCGCGAGCGTCACAGATCAATCTCTATCAGATAGGGCGAGGGTGTGGACAGTCCGGTTTCAAGCGCTGCTTCGAGGTCTTCGCAAGTGCTGACGCGGCAGGCCTCAACCCCCATCGACGTGGCCATCGGCACCCATTGCAAAGCGGGTCTGTCCAGCGAAAGCATATCAATCGCGCGCGGGCCGGGGTTGCCGACGCCGACATTTGTCAGCTCTCCGCGCAGGATCTGGTAGCTGCGGTTGGCAAAGATCAGGACGGTGATGTCCAGGTTCTCGCGCGCCATCGTCCACAGGGATTGCACCGTGTACATCGCTGACCCGTCACCTGTCAGTGCCATCACTTTGCGGTCAGGGCAGGCAATCGCTGCCCCGATCGCTGCCGGCATACCGTACCCGATGGAACCGCCGCAGTTGTTCAGCCATGTATGGCGCGGCGCGCCTTTGGTGACCGGGAAAAAGGCGCGGCCTGTGGTCACAGATTCGTCCACCACAATCCCGTCTTCGGGGATGGCGCGGGCAATAAGTGCAGCAAGCGTGTCCAGCGAGATCGGTCCGGTTGGGCGTTCGGGCAGATCGGCCTTCGCCACATGCGCGGGCGGTGTTTGGGTCGCATCCGCTGCACCGCACAGCGCGGACAACGCACCGCTCAGGTCGTCACCTGCGCCTGCCAAGGTCATGATATCTGCGCCATCACGCGTCAGGATCGCGGGTTTGCCGGGATAGGCAAAGAACCCGATGGGCGCGCGCGCACCGATCAGAACAATGCGTTTGAACGGCTCCAACACCTTGAGGGCTGCGTCGATGGGATAGGGCACGCGGTTGATGGCAACCCGTCCCGCGCCGCGCTCAAGCCGTGCATTGGACCATTCCGACAACAGCTTGCACCCGGTTTTCGCCGCAATCCGTCCGGCGACCTCAAGGTTCGATTCGGTCAGCGCGGTGCCGCCCAGCAACAACAGGCTTTCGGGTCCGTCCAGCGCTTCTGCCGCTTGGGCCAGCATATCCGCGTCAAAGGGTTCAGGCGCAGGGATTTCCAACTTGGGCTGCGCAAGTCCGCCTTCGTTCCATGCGGTATCGCTGGGCAGGATCAGGGACACAATCTGGCCCGGTGCGACCATCGCGGCCTGCACCGCCTCGGCGGCGTCCTTGCCAACTGTCGCAGCGGAGGGCGACGTGCGCACCCAGTGCGATACGGGCCGCGCGATGCCTTCGATGTCAGAGGTCAGTGGCGCGTCCAGCTCGATATGGGTCGAGGCATGTTCGCCGATGATGTTCACCACACCCGAGCCTGCCTTTTTAGCGTTGTGCAGGTTCGACAACCCGTTGGCCAAACCCGGCCCAAGGTGCAGCAAAGTCGAAGCCGGTTTGCCCGCCATTCGGTAATATCCATCCGCCGCACCGGTCGCCACGCCTTCTTGCAACGCCAACACCGACCGCATGCCGGGGATGTGGTCAAGGGCGGCGACAAAGTGCATCTCGGATGTGCCGGGATTGGTAAAGCAGACGTCAACGTCGCTGGCGAGCAAGGTGTGCACAAGGCTTTCGGCGCCGTTCATTTTGGGTTCAGTCACGTGTTGTCCTTTTCGGTCGTCCAATAGGGGAGGCGCAGGTCTTTTTTCAGGATTTTCCCGATGGTGCTGCGCGGCAGCACATCGCGTATCTCGACGTTTGACAGGCGCTGGCTTTTGCCAAGCTTTGCGTTTGCGCGTTTCAGGATGTCATCTGCGCTTCGGGTCGCACCGTCGCGGCATACAATCAGGCCCAAAGGCGTCTCGCCCCATGCGTCGGACGGCACACCAATGACGGCTGCGTCGATGACGTCTGGATCATCCAGCAAGACCAGTTCCAGATCGTTGGCATAGATATTGAGCCCGCCGGAAATGATCATGTCTTTCTTGCGGTCCGACAGCACCAGAAAACCGTCCGCGTCGAATGACCCCATATCGCCGGAACGAAAGTAGACGTCTCCTTGGGCATTGCGCCAGATGTAATCTGCGGTCAGATCATCGCGCCCGTAATAGCCCGACATCATGGTGGGGCCACGACCGCAAATCTCGCCTACCTGTCCTTGGGGGACTTCGTTGCCATCCGTATCAATCAGGCGAATGTCATTGCCGGGGGCCAATTGCCCGACAGTATGCAGCTTGGTGGGGTGTTCATCGGCGACCAGAACGGTCACGCCGCCGCCTTCGGTAAGGCCGTAGTATTCGATCAGTTTGCCGGGGAAACGCGCCAGAACATCCGCCTTTACGTCTGCGCGCAAAGGGGCGGAGGTCGAAAATTTGATGTGCATGGATGACAGATCAAAATCGTCAAAATCCGGCACATCCATGATGCGCTTGTACTGAACTGGCACCAGCATCGTGTGCGTGATCTTCTCACGCGCGGCAATTTCTATATACCCGCGTGCGTCGAACTTGGGCATCAGATGCACAGTTGATCCGCCAAACAGCGTTGGGATGAATGATACAATCGTGGTGTTGGAATAAAGCGGCGTTGAGATCAGCGTGCGGGCATTGTTGTCATATCCATTGGGCGAAACCCGGTCCATTTGTGCCGCGCGCATCCAGTGGTTTTGAACAATCCCTTTGGGCGTTCCCGTGGTGCCCGACGAATAAATCAGGTTGAAGGGGTCTTGCATGTCAATCGGGATCATCGGGTCGGTTGTTGCGGATTGCGCCAGCA
>JAFMHE010000087.1:0-11676 GCA_017854675.1 Paracoccaceae bacterium
CGACCTCGCATATCTCGATTGTGGATGCGGCGGGCAATGTCGCCAGCATGACCACAACGATCGAGAACGGCTTTGGCTCGCGCCTGATGGTGGGCGGGTTCCTGTTGAACAATGAATTGACAGATTTTTCATTCCGCAGTCATGTCGACGGGGTGCCGATTGCCAACCGCGTCGAGCCGGGCAAAAGGCCCCGGTCGTCTATGGCACCGACGATTGTGTTGATGGATGGCAAGCCTGTGCTGGCGGTCGGATCACCTGGCGGGAGCCGGATCATCGGATATGTGGCGCAGGCGATTGTGGGGGGCATCGACTGGGGTTTGGATGTACAGCAGGCCGTGATGGTGCCGCATGCGGTGAACCGGTTCGGGACATATGACGTCGAAGAAGGCACCGCCGCAGAAGGTCTGACCGACGGATTGACGGCGATGGGGTTTGAGGTTGGCGCGCGGGCGCTGACATCGGGCTTGCATATGATCGCGATTGGTGAGGAATTGCAGGGTGGTGCTGATCCGCGCCGTGAAGGGATTGCCTACGGGCAATAAGATTTTTGGAGAATAAGACATGGCAGATGGTGGGGCGCTGATGCGCAACGAAGAGGGGATCGGCGCCGTTCTGGGTGTCCTCAAGCAACAATTTGGCGAGCGGTTCCAGACCGGCCATGCCATTCGCCAGCAGCATGGGCATACCACGACGTGGATTGAAAACCAGATGCCGGATGGGGTGGTCTTTGCGCAGTCCACGCAAGAGGTTTCCGAGATCGTAAAGGTCTGCGCGACCCATAAGGTGCCGATCATTGCGTATGGCACCGGCACCTCGCTTGAGGGGCATGTGAACGCACCTGCGGGCGGAATTTCGGTTGATGTCAGCCAGATGGACAAGGTGTTGGAGGTCAACGCCGGTGATCTGGATTGCCGCGTGCAGCCCGGTGTCACGCGTGAGGCGCTGAACACATATCTGCGTGATCAGGGGCTGTTTTTCCCGATTGATCCGGGTGCGAATGCGTCGCTGGGCGGGATGACGGCCACGCGCGCGTCAGGCACCAACGCGGTGCGCTACGGCACGATGAAAGACAATGTGCTGAACGTTGAGGCGGTTATGGCGGATGGGTCGATCATTCGCACGGCGCGGCGGGCCAAGAAAACATCCGCAGGCTATGATCTGACGCGGTTGATGGTCGGCTCAGAAGGAACCTTGGGGATCATCACGGAAGTGACGCTGCGCCTGCAGGGCATCCCCGAGGCCATATCAGCGGCGCGCTGTTCGTTTCCCTCTGTTGAGGCGGCGGCGAAAACTGTGATGGCGGTCATTCAATACGGGCTACCTGTAGCGCGGATTGAGCTGCTGGATGCGATGATGGTGGGCGCGGTGAATGCCTATTCCAAACTGGATTTGCCCAAGACGCCGATGTTATTGCTGGAGTTTCACGGGTCAAACGCCGGTGTGATCGAGCAAGCCGAAACCTTTGGTGCCTTGGCCGAAGAAGAGGGCGGCACAGGCTATACCGCCACCGCGACGCTAGAGGAGCGCAACAAGCTGTGGCAGGCGCGCCATGATGCCTATTGGGCGATGTTGGCGCTGCGACCGGGGTGCAATGCAATCGCGTCGGATGTCTGTGTGCCAATCTCGCGGCTGGCCGAAGCCCTGCGCGCGTCAGAGACAAAGGCGGCAGAGATGGGGCTGATGGCCCCCACGGTCAGCCACGCAGGCGACGGCAATTTCCATGCCACAGTTCTGGTCGATATGGACGATCCGGACGAGATCGCGCGCGGGCGCAGCTTCATTTCATGGCTCAACGACATGGCCATCGGCATGGACGGCACCTGTACCGGCGAACACGGGATCGGGCAGGGCAAAAAGTCCTATCTGGTGCGTGAATTGGGGCCCGAGACACTAGCCGTGATGGCGGCGATCAAAAAGGCGCTTGATCCGGATAATATCATGAACCCCGGCAAGATTTTGATCTAGGGGCGCAATCCGATCCCAACGGGTTGTCTTTGCGGCCCCAAGGTCGGTTTTTTGACATGTTGGGTCGATTGGTGGCGTTGGTTTTCAAGGTGGATGCCTACAACGGCACTAGCTTTGTCTTTAGGGGAATCGGGCCATGAAAACGCAGGTAAAAGCATTGGTTGTGGGTGGCGGTGCCGTTGGCACGTCGATTGCCTATCATCTGGCAAAGGCCGGTTGGGACGACGTGATGCTGCTGGAGCGTGACGAACTGACGTCAGGTTCCACGTGGCACGCCGCTGGCCTGTTGCCGTATTTCAACATGTCTTACGCGACCACGCATATTCATGACTATTCCATCCGCTTTTATAAAACGCTTGAGGAAGAGACCGGGCTGAACGCCGGTTTCGCCGTCGTCGGCAACCTGCGCATGGCCCAGACCGATGAACGTATGGACGAATACATGCTTTATGCCGCCACCGCTGAGACGTGTGGTGTGCCCTATGAGTTTATGACACCCGATGAGATCAAGGCGAAATGGCCGCTGATCCGTACCGAAGACCTCAAGGGCGCGCTCTATCACCAGACCGACGGCTACATTAACCCTGCCGACGTCACGATGGCGATGGCCAAAGGCGCACGTCAGCGCGGTGTCGCGATTGAACGCAAGTGGCAGGCCGATGCGTTCCATTGGAACGGCACCCATTGGGAAGTCACTGCCACCAAGATGATCGAAAAGGGCGGCAACTTGGTGCCCTCGGACGAACAGATCGTGATCACCGCCGAACATGTCGTGACAGCATCGGGCAACCACGCACAGCGCACAGCACAGATGTTGGGCATCAAGATGCCTGCCATTCCGGTTGAGCATCAGTTTATCGTGATGGATCAGGACCCTGCGTTGGTCGAATTCCGCAAGGGCGAGGGCAACGTCGAACACCCTGTTATTCGTGACGCCGATGCGCAGTCCTATGTGCGCGAGGAACGCGGTGGCTGGATCTTGGGCGTCTATGAAAAACACGCGCCTGCACGCTTTGAATACGGTGTGCCTGACAGTTTCCGTGCCGACCTGTTCCAGCTTGATCTGGACCGGATTGAAAGTCAGTACGAGGCGATGATCCACCGCATTCCATCTTGCGAAGACAGCGGACTAAAGGACGATTTCAACGGTCCGATCTGCTACACGCCGGACGGCAACCCGTTGGTTGGTCCGGCCCCCGGTCTGCGCAACATGTGGCTGGCCGAAGGGTTCTCCTTTGGCATCACAGCGGCGGGTGGCACGGGTTATTACCTTGCGCAACTGATGGTCGAAGGAGAGGCCGAGATCGACATGGCGTCGCTTGATCCCAAACGCTACGGCGACTGGATGACGACCGAATTCGCCGCGCGCAAGAACGAAGAAGCCTACGAGCACGTCTATATTCTGCACCACCCCGATGAGGAACGCCCCGCTGCACGGCCCTTGCGCACATCGCCCGCTTACGACCGTCAGGCCGCACGTGGCGCGCAATTTGGTTGGGTCAACGGTTGGGAACGCCCGAACTACTACGCACCCCAAGGGTTCAACGACCACGACAGCCGCAGCTTCCGCCGTGGTGGCTGGTGGCAATATGCCGTTGAAGAGGCAAAAGCGATCCGCGAGGGCGTGGGCCTGATCGACGCGACCGCCTTCACCAAACATGTCGTCAAAGGACCCGGCGCGACGCAGTTTCTCGACTGGTTTACCTGCAACAAATTGCCGTCCGTGGGCCGCATCAATCTGACCTATGCGCTGACCGGCGCAGGCACGACGCGCACCGAATACACCATCGTGCGCATCGCGCAGGACGAATATTATCTTGTCTCCGCAGGGGCTTGGACCGCTTACGACAGCGACTATCTGCGCAAGGCGATCGAGGACAAATCGCCCGAATTCGGTTATATCGAATGTCATGACGTGACGACCCAATGGGGTGTGTTCGCCATCGCAGGTCCCAAAACCCGCGATGTGCTGAACGAAATCGTCAAGGATGCCACCCCTGAAACGGTATTCTCCAACAAACGCTTTCCGTGGTTGACCATGCGCAACATTGAACTGGGCATGTGCCCGGTGCGCGCCATCCGCGTCGCCTATACCGGTGAATTGGGCTGGGAATTGCACCACCCGATTGAAATGCAGAACTACCTGTTCGATCAGCTTGAGAAAGCCGGTGAAAAGCATGGTCTGAAACTGGTCGGCGCGCGTGCACAAAACTGGTTGCGTCAGGAGAAATCCTACCGCGCCTTCGGCACCGAACTGGGCCGCGATGCGACCCCGGTTGAGGCCGATCTGCCGCGCTTTATCGACATGTCCAAGGAGTTCCACGGCAAAGCCGCGATGGAGGCACATGGTGTCAAAGCCAAATGCGTCACGCTGTTGATTGACGGGCCTGACGATGCCGATCCGTGGGGCCGCGAGGTGCTCTATCATCCGGACGGGCGCACCGGGCGTCTGACCTCGGGTGGCTATTCCGTGGCGTTCGGCAAATCCATCGGCATGGGCTACGTAAAACCCGAACACGCGGTGCCGGGCACCAAATTGCAGGTCAAGATGTTCGACCAGCTTTGGGATGCCGTCGTGACCGAGGATTCACCCTATGATCCCAAGAATGCAGTGATCCGTATCGACGGATAAATCCAGAACTGCGGTGGGGCCGGTTGGCCCTGCCGCATTCTTACCGAACGCTGCGCGCAGCAAGCCAAGCTTTCCATGCCTCAGGCGATCCCGAAAAGGCGTTCAGATCGACATCGCCCGCGATCCCCTGCACCCGGCCAGTTGCCGTGTATTGCCAGAACTTCCACGCCTGACCGGGATAAACTTCGTCCAGCGTTTTCGCCGTGGACCGCAGCCAGAAATCATAACCCTTTAACTGGCCCAAGCCGTTTTCGCGGTAGAATTTCGGCGTGGTGTAAATAATCGGGCGCTGGCCGTAATGCGCCTCGACCAACTGCACCCATGTGCGCATCTGGGCACGCACCTCGCCCGCGGGTGGGCGCAGGGTGGCGCATGTCGGGGAAAACGGGTTCCATTCCATGTCCAGAACGGGCGGCATCATGCCCGCCGTGCGCGGCACGTTGCGGATGAACCACCGCGCCTGCACCTCAGGCGTCGTGCAGAAATAATAGAAATGATATGCCCCGCGTTCGACCCTTGCCTGACCCGCACCCCGCCAGTGCTTTTTGAACGCAGGATCCAGCAGATCGCCCCCTTCGGTTGCTTTGATGAACGCGAAATTCACACCGTTCGTCCGCGCAGTGTTCCAGTTGATACTTTTATGAAACCGCGCCGCGTCAATCCCGTGAACGGCAAATTGTGCGGGGCGGGGTGCGTTGAACGTGGCGGGGTTGCTGTCGCCAAAGTTAGCGGGGAACAACACTCCACGTTCAGCAGGCGGTGGGGTGCCACAGGCCGCAAGCGCCAGAAGCCCAAGAAACGCAAAACGATGGGTCAGTTTCATGAGGCAGGCTTTCTGGCGATAAAGGCGATGTTGTTGGCGGGCATTGGCTGCGGTGTGATCTGCGTCAGACCAGCATCCGCAAGCCACGCGGTAATGTCGGTCGTATCCTTATACCCGATGGCCGGATCGGCGGCGCGCAGTTCCGCGTCGAATTGGATATCGCCGTCACTGGTCAACTGTCCGTCGCGTTTAAAAGGACCATAAAGGATCAATGTGCCCGCGTTGGAGACGGCCAGTGCCGCCTCTTGAATGATTGTTTGCGCTTCGACGGCTGTGATCAAATGCAAAAGGTTAGCCAATAATATCAAGTCTTTGGCTGGTACACGTGCACTCCAACCCGGCTGCGCAGCGTTCAGTTCTGCGGCGGGTGCGACATTGCGCAGCCCCGCATCACCGACATAGGCATCAATGCTGGCGCGGCGCGCGGCGTCAATCTCTGTCGGTTGCCAATAAAGCCGGGGCAGGGCGGCGGCAAAGGCAGTGACATGTTGCCCTGTGCCGCTGGCGATCTCAAGCGCGTGACCGGTTTCGGGCGCATGTTGCAACAACATCTCGCACAGCGCATCGACATTGCGGATGGCTGATGGCGCAAAGAGTTTCGCGCCCTCCACGACTTGCGCAACACTGGCGCTGGGTGGCAGGGCCCGCGTCATGCGCGCAGCCGGTCGGGCGTCAGGCTTGCCACAACATCGCCCGGCAATTCAGGTGTCCGCCCCATGACCAGATCTGCAACCAATTGCGATGCCGCAGGCGCGGTCTGAAATCCGTATCCGCCCTGCGCCGCGCACCAGATGAACGACGCATCATCCACGTCCGGCCCCAATACCAACGCGCGGTCCGGCGAAAAACTGCGCAAGCCCGCCCATGTTGCAATCGGACGTGTGACAGGCACGGTGACAAGCGCCTGATAGCGCGCCAACCCTTCGGCCAGCACCATATCATCGGCCCATGCATCCTGCGGCGGCACCGGATCTTCATCCGCCGGAGAGACCAAGAGCGCACCTGCGTCCGGTTTGGCATACCACGCCTCGCCCACGCCAAAAAACATCGGCCAATGTGTCACATCCTGCCCGCCAGGGGCCGCGAGCCGTGCCATAGAGCGGCGGCATGGTTTGAGGTTGATCGGGGTGATGCCCGCCATGTCAGCAATGATGTCAGCCCACGCGCCTGCCGCATTCACCAGTTTGGCGCAGCTATGCGCGCCTGACGTTGTCTCAACCCGCCATCCATCCGCCTCGCGCGCAATCGCAATCACGCGGGCATCGGTCACGACAGTCCCGCCGTTCCCGCGCAGCACGCGGATGAAATCCTGCATCATCCGGTCGGTGTCCAGATCAAAGGCGGCCTCGTGATAGCCCGCAAATGCGACAGAATCCGGTTTCAGGATCGGCACCAACCCATGCGCCATTTCAAGCGAAATCCGGTCAACGCCCATGGTGTCGATATCGGCATCAAAGGCGGTTTCTTCATCGGCCTGCCCAAGGATCAACAATCCGCGCGGACTAAGGTATCCGCCGTTGGCCTCGCGGTGATAGGCGGCACTGGCCTTGTTCAGCGCGATGGTGCTGGGCAACCCGTAGTTCTCTTCAAAAAGCGCCGCTGACCGGCCAGAGGCATGATAACCGGTCGCGGTTTCCTGCTCCAAAACGGTGACTTTTGCATCCGCGCTGAGCCGCGCCGCCGCAGACAGGCCTGCAATGCCGCCGCCAATGACAATGATGTCGCTCATGCCTGTTCTTCCAGCCGATCCGTTGCAGGCGGCGGTGTCGGCGAAAGCGCGGCAATGCGGGCATACAGCGCATCTGTCATCACGTAGTCCAGCGCGTCCAGCGACGGCATCAGTTGCGCGACTGAGCGGGCAGAGATGATCGGGCTTGGCCCGGTCGGGTGTGCGGCCACCCACGCCACGGCAAGGGTCGCGGGGTGCACGCCCAACTCTGCCCTAAGCGCCACCATCGCGGCGGCGGTTTCATGCATCTGCGCCAACCCGTAGCGCGCATTATAGCGGTCATCTTCGGTCAACCTGCCCGCGCCGCCACTGCTATATTTGCCGGTCAACAATCCGCCACCAAGCGGCGAATAGGGCGCCACAAGGATGTTCAGATCATCAGCCATCGGCATAATTTCAACCTCGGCCTGCCGCTTGGCTAGGTTATACATCGGCTGGATCACCGCGATCTCAAGGCCAAATTTTGCCGCAATGCCTGCCGCTTTGACGGTCTGCCACGCGGCGAAATTGGACAGCCCGATATGGCGTATGTGCCCCTTGGCCTTCAATTCGGCAAAGGTTTCAAAACTTTCGTTCAGGTCCGTGTCGGGGTCAAAGCGGTGCAAATACAAGACATCAAGCGTGTCGATTTGCAGGCGTTTGCGCGATGTTTCCGCCGAGGTAATCAGGTTTTCGCGCCCCGCACCCCCGGTATAGGCCGCTTTGGTCGCAATGATCAGCCGGTCGCGCTGGGCTTTGATGCAGGTGCCAAGGATCGTCTCGGATGCGCCATCCGTATAAACATGCGCGGTGTCGAAATGCGTGATGCCTGCGTCAATGCAAGCGTCGAACATGGCGCGCGATGCGGCCTTATCCGCCTTGCCACCAAATTGCATGGTGCCAAAGGCAAAGCGGCTCGCGGGGGTGCCATCGCGGCTGGTCAGCGTCTGTTTCATGGCCGTTCCTATTCGTAACCCAGCGCCACAGCGCGCGCATAAGCAGGGCGCGCCTGCATAGCGGCAACAAAATCCGCAAGACGCGGAAAGGTGTCGCCGAACCCAAGGCGCAGGACAATTTCTGCCGGAAAGCTCAGCATGATATCGGCAGCTGACAGATCATCCTGAACGAAATGGCCAGAGGGGCGCAGCATCCGTTCCATATAGGCGAAATGACTGTGCAGTTCGGCCTGAATGCGCGGATGCAGTGGCGCGCCAGCCTCACCCAGACGGCCCACATAAAGGTTCAGCAAAACGGGCGTCATCACGGACCCTTCGGCGAAATGCATCAGCTCAAGATGGGTGATATGGGCGTCAGATGCCGCATCGGGGATCATCTGGGGCGCAAAACGCGTGCATAATACCTCGGTGATTGCGGCACTTTCGGTGACAAGGCGGTCGTCAATCTCGACCATGGGTGATTTGCCCAAGGGATGCACCTCAAGCAGCTCTGCCGGGGCAAGGTTGGTCTTGGCGTCGCGTGCATAGGCGATGACCTCATAGGGTTGGCCGATCTCTTCGAGCAACCATAAGATGCGGTGTGAGCGGGAGCGGTTGAGGTGGTGCAGACGGATCATAAGGCTCGCTTTCCTGAGGGGGCTTGTGGCACTCTAGGCTGGGAAAAATGGAAAGGGAAACAAGATGATTATTCAAGACAAGGCGGCACTTGTCGGGACGCCGCGCGATGCGGCTGGACCCGGTTGGACATCCCTTAGGCTGTTGGTCAAATCCGATGGTATGGGGTTTTCGATGACAGAAACCCGCGTGCTGCCCGGTGCGGTGCTCAAACTGCACTACAAGCATCACATCGAGGCGTGTTATTGCATCGCTGGCAAGGGTGTCGTTGTTGAGGTCGGATCAGGCGCGCGCCACGAAATCGGCCCCGGTGTGCTTTATGCACCCGATGCCCATGACGCGCACGAGGTACATGTGCCCGAAGGTGGCGAGGCGCTGGATTTGATCTGTGTTTTCTCACCCGCGCTGCAAGGCGACGAAGTGCACGGCGCGGATGGCAGTTATGCGGCCCCACCGGGTTCTGGACCTTCTTGACCGGTGCAGCACTGTCGGGCGGGAACGCGCCAGAATGTGGTCAAATTTAGGCAAGATTACCACATTTAGGCCACAGACAGCTTGGCTTTCCCAAGTGTGGTGGCTTTTTTCCCTCATTTTGCAGTTTTCCGCCTCAAATACCTACAAAACCATTGGACTTGCATCAAGCGAAGGGCCAAAATCGCGGCAGAGCATAAGAAACAAGAACAGAAAGTGAGGTCGACGCATGAAACGCATACATCGCGTTGTTGCAGGCGGCATACTGGCATTGGCTTGTTTGGCCCCCTTGGAGGCAACAGCCGTAGGCCTACCCGACACCCCGACGACGCCAACAGTGCCGGATAAGCCTGATCCGCCCGTCACGCCAGAACCACCTGTTACGCCTGAGCCACCTGACATCCCGGTCAATGATAAGCCTGATGGCCCGCCGGAAGAGCCGAAAGAAAAGCCGAAAAAGACAAAAATGGTGCCAAAGGTTCCTGTTCCGGTGAAACCATACACGCCCGAGGTCAACGTCTACCCTGTGCCGTCCAAGAAAAACTATTGCCCCGCAGGACTGGTGCCTGTGACGATTTCAGGTTCGATCAGCTGTGGAACACCGACCACGACCACGACGTATCAGCAGATGATGAAACATCCTCAACCTGTGCAGCGTGTACACAAAAAGAAGCATGTGACGACATATCGTCGTTCCGCGCGACCCACCTGCGAGATCGGCACAAAAGGCTGTACCGATAGATAATGTAACGTCCGCTTCATCGTGCCCGAACCGGGCGCGGTGAATGCCGGGTCAGGTTCCTGTCAACATGTGACGCCCGCATCACCCTAACAAAAAAGGCCCCGCATTTGCGGGGCCTTTCTTTTGTCGCACGTCAAATTTGTTCATTTGACCAATTCGTTACTGTGGAATGTCGCCCACAATACCTTCGACATAGAAGTTCATGCCAGCCAGCGTGCCATCGTCCGCTGTCTCGCCATCTGCCAGAAACGGCGTGCCGTCCTGCTTGTTCAACGGTCCGGTGAACGCGTGATAGGACCCATCCGCCAATGCCGCTTTCAGCGCCAATGCTTCGGCTTTCACGTCTGCTGGAACCGCGTCGGAAATCTCGCCGATGCCAACCATGCCGGGGCCGATGCCGTCCCACGTGTCAGTCGACGTCCATGTGCCATCCATGACCGCCTTGGTGCGCGCGATATAGTAGGGCGCCCAGTCATCAATGATCGACGAAACGCGCGGGAAGGGCGCATATTGACCCATATCTGACGCCTGACCAAAGGTGATTACATTGCCCGCTTCCTGTGCGGCCGCTTGTGGCGCTGTGGAATCAGTGTGCTGCAACACAACATCCGCACCCTGTTCGATCAGAACCTTGGCGGCATCTGCTTCTTTTGCAGGATCAAACCA
Source organism: Paracoccaceae bacterium (assembly GCA_017854675.1). Taxonomy (GTDB): domain Bacteria; phylum Pseudomonadota; class Alphaproteobacteria; order Rhodobacterales; family Rhodobacteraceae; genus Sulfitobacter. Next base: position 10,579 of record JAFMHE010000087.1, read on the forward strand.
TGTGTAGGCCCAAACGATTTTGAACTCCACATCCGGGTTCACTTTGCGCGCGTGGATAAAGGCAGAGTTGATGCCACGGATCACTTCGGGGATCGGGTAGGAGCCGATGTAGCCGATGATGTTGGACTTTGTCATAGAGCCCGCGATGTGGCCCTGAATGGCACGGCCTTCATAAAAACGCGCGGAATAAGTCGAAACGTTATCAGCACGCTTGTAGCCGGTCGCATGCTCAAACTTCACATCAGGGAACTTGGCGGCGACGTTGATGGTCGGATCCATGTAGCCAAAAGAGGTGGTAAAGATCAGGTCGGCACCGTCCAGCGCCATCTGTGTCATCACACGCTCTGAATCGGGGCCCTCTGCCACGTTTTCAACGAACACGGTCTCAACCTTGTCGCCGAATTCAGCTTCAACAGCCAACCGGCCTTTGTTGTGCTCATAGGTCCAGCCGCCGTCGCCCACAGGCCCGACATAGACAAAGCCGATTTTGGTTTTGGCATGGCCATCGGCATAGGCGCCCGTAGCCAGACCCAGCGCCAGCGCGGCACCTGTCAGAAGTTTGGTGAATTTCATTTCGTTCCCCAGTTGTGTCGCCCATTATTCGGGCAATTGCTTAAGATACCTCTAAGATGAGGCGTGGAAAGTACGTCCAAGACAGGCCGGAGCGGCAGATTTGTCCCGGCTCAGGATCACGAGCACGACGATCGTGATGACATAGGGCGACATTGCCAGATACTCCACCGGAATGGCAACGCCCGCACCCTGCAGATTCAACTGCAATTGCGTGATACCGCCAAAAAGATAGGCACCCAACAACAATCGCCAGGGTTTCCAGCTGGCAAATACAACCAGCGCGAGCGCGATCCACCCCACACCGGCCGTCATCCCTTCGGTCCATTGCGGCACGCGGATCAGGCTGATGTAGGCGCCGCCAATGCCCGCACAGGCCCCGCCGAACATGATGGCCAGCGTGCGGATGCGCACCACTTTATATCCCAGCGCGTGGGCTGCATCATGGCTTTCACCGACTGCCCGCAGGATCAGCCCTGCGCGGGTGAATTTCAGGACCGCCCATGTGGCCGCAACCAACACAAACCC
>JAFMHE010000087.1:12040-13607 GCA_017854675.1 Paracoccaceae bacterium
CCCAATGCGGCAAAGATCAGCGGCGTCGCGGCCACAAGGAAACCGGCGACGAACAGGATCGGGTTGATGGATGACAGGTCCATATCAAAGGCCCCCATGCAGATAGAGATGAACCATGAGACCCGCCAATACGGCACCCGCCATCATGTTGGTGACATGCGCCAGTGTCGGACGATGCAACCGCGCCAGTTGCACCCGAACTCTTGGCGCAAAACGCGCGGCAAAGACGCCGACCAAAGCAAGGACAATCACAACAGCAACATGCGCGCCAACAAATGCCAAAAGCGCAAGTGCACCGCGACCATCATTACCCGCAATCATGGGATGCAACATTGCCAACATCACCGGGCCCATCAGGGCACCCATCAACAGTGGTTTCATGTGAAGATGTGATCTCACGATGTGACCTCCTTACGGCTTAACCGCAGCCGGTAATTGGTCAGCATGTCCAGCGCCAAAAGGAAAAACAACAACATGCCCTGAAACACCTGAATGGCCGCCGCAGGCAGGCCCAACTGGCTTTGCGCGATGTCGCCACCGATATAGGTTAGTGCCATCAACAGCCCGGCCAGCAAAATGCCGACAGGATGCAACCGGCCCAGAAACGCGACGATGATCGCGGTAAATCCGTAGCCCACATTGAAATCAATCGTCACCTGACCGGCAGGTCCGGACACTTCGAACATGCCCGCAAGACCGGCCAGCAGCCCTGATATCCCCAGACAGATCAGAACCAGCCGCGTCGGGTTCACACCCGAGAACCTCGCCGCGCGCGGTGCCTCACCGGTCACACGAATGGCAAAGCCCAAACGGTGCTTGGTCAGCAGCACATAGGCAAGAATCACGGCGATAAACGCGGCCACAACCCCCCAATGCATGCCCGATCCGGCGATCAGATCACTGTTGAACGCACTCGGGTATTGCTGCAAGTTACGCGACCCCGGAAAGCCGAACCCTTCGGGGTTTTTCAACAACCCCAATGACATAGAGGCCAGAAATTGCTCGGCCACATAAACCAGCATCAAGGATACCAGAATCTCGTTGGTGCCAAAGCGGACCTTCAGCACCGCAGGGATCATCGCCCATATCCATCCGCCGAACGCGCCGGCCAGCACCATCAGGGGAAAGATGAAAAACCCCTCCATAGGGTAAAACGCCAACCCGACGCCCGCCCCGAACAGCGCACCCATGATATACTGCCCTTCGGCTCCGATGTTCCAGATGCCCGCCTTGAACCCCAACGATAGGCCAATGGCAATCAACACCAAGGGCGCGCCTTTGATCAACAGCTGAGGGCGGTAATAAAACGCGAATTCACCAAAAAGCGGCTGCCAAAAGATCGTCACAATCGACGCGATCGGGTCCTTGCCCAAGGCCGCAAACAAAAGCCCACCAAAAAACATCGTCGCAAGCACGGCCAACAAAGGTGTCGCCAACGAAAACGCCTGGCTTGGCTGCGGGCGCTTTTCCAACCGGATCATGCGCTGACCCCCGGCTCTTTTCGCTTCAAATACTGAAATTCTGCGACCTCAAACATGCGCCACCTCCATGCCGTGCGCGCCGCCCA
>JAFMHE010000322.1 GCA_017854675.1 Paracoccaceae bacterium
CAGATCGGTCATGCGGGGCGCAAAGGGTCAACGCGCGTTGGCTGGGAAGGCATGGACAGGCCTTTGACAGAGGGCAATTGGGACATCTATTCCGCCTCTGCGATCCCTTGGTCAGACGAAAACGCCGTGCCCATTGCGGCCACCCGCAGCGATATGGACCGCATTCGCGATGAATTTGTCGCGGCGACCGAAATGGCGCAAGCGTCCGGTTTCGACATGATCGAACTGCACGCGGCGCATGGCTACTTCATCTCGTCCTTCATCTCGCCGCTGTCGAACACCCGCGATGATGAATACGGCGGCAGCCTCGAAAACCGGATGCGTTATCCCTTGGAAGTGTTCACGGCGATGCGGGCCGTCTGGCCCAAGGAAAAACCGATGTCGGTCCGTATTTCGGCATCAGATTGGGCCGGTGATGATGGCGTCACACCCGAAGAGGCGGTGCAGATCGCCGTGATGTTTGAAGCCGCAGGCGCGGATATCATCGACGTGTCAGCCGGTCAGACATCGACCCAAGGCAAACCCGTTTATGGCCGCATGTTCCAGACACCATTTTCGGACCGCATCCGCAATGATGGCGGGATCAAAACCATGGCTGTGGGCAACATCTACGAGGCGGATCACGTCAATTCGATCCTGATGGCAGGGCGCGCCGATCTGGTCTGTCTTGCGCGGCCGCATCTGACTGATCCCTATTGGACGTTGCGTGAGGGGGCCGCAATTGGCGACCGGCATGCAAAATGGCCGTTGCCCTATGAGGCAGGACGCGATCAGATGTGGCGATTGGCGGACAAAGCCGCAGAAATGGAGAATGTATGAAACAAGGTGTCGGCCCAAAGGGGCGCAGGAATGTATTGGTAACAGGTGGCGGATCAGGCATCGGACGCGCGGTGGCGCAGGACTTTCTGGCGAATGGCGATGAGGTCACTATTGCAGGGCGACGCATGGATGCGCTGGAAGAAACCTCAGGCGGCAAGATGCGCTGCCTGGCTGTCGACATCACCGATGAAGCCGCCGTCAAATCCATGTTCGACCGACCCTACGATGTGGTCGTGGCCAACGCGGGTGCAGGTCACGGGATGCCGGTCAAGGACATGCCGCTTGAGCTGTTCAACGATACCGTTGCGGTCAACCTGACAGGTGTTTTCCTGACGTTCCGCGAAGCGTTGCAAGACATGCCCGGCGGCGGGCGGTTGATTGCGATGGCGTCTATCGCAAGCCTCAAGGGGGGCGGCGGCCTTGCCGCTTATGCGGCGGCCAAGCATGGCGTGCTGGGTTTGGTGCGGTCATTGGCTATTGAAGTGGCAAAATCCGGTATCACCTGCAATGCGGTCTGCCCCGGTTTTGTCGACACAGCCATGGCGGACGGTGCGGTGCGCAACGTGATGAAGCGGATGGATATTGACCGTGTGACGGCCGAAAAGATGCTGGTGTCAAACAACCCGATGCGCCGGATGATCACCTGCGACGAAGTCGTGGCTGCGGTGAAATTCCTTGCCTCGCCCGAAGCCTCCATGATCAACGGCCACGATTTGGTCGTTTCTGGCGGCGAGATATGACAGCGGCCAAAGACCGCGTGCGGCTGTGGCTTCGGCTGCTCAAAGTCGTGCGCGGCATTGAAACGGAACTGCGCGACAAGTTGCGCAGGGACCACGGCACGACATTGCCCCGCTTTGACGTGATGTCAGCCCTGTCGCGGCACCCCGATGGCCTGAAAATGAGCCAGCTGTCCGGCGTTTTGCGCGTCTCTAACGGCAATGTCACGGGTATCGCGGACCGGCTGAGCGATGAGGGGCTGGTTGAGCGCGTGCCAGTGCAGAACGACCGGCGCGCCATTGTTTTGCGGCTAACGACCGCGGGGCACGCGGAGTTTGCCACGCAGGCGCGCGCCCACGAGGCGTGGATCAACGAAATGCTGCGCGACGTGACCCCCGAAGAGGCACGCGCAATGGCCGCACGGCTGCACGCCTTTGCCGCCGCAACAGAAAATACCCAAAAGGAAGACGCCCATGCGCAGTGATGTGAAACATTTTCTATGCGAGATCAAAGACGGTATCGCGACGGTCCGGTTGGACCGGCCTGACCGCAAGAACCCGCTTACCTTCGACAGTTACGCGGAATTGCGCGACTGGTTCCGTGATCTGGTCTATGCGGATGATGTGGATGTGGTGATTTTTGCCTCGAACGGGGGCAACTTTAGCTCCGGCGGGGATGTCCATGATATCATTGGACCTTTGACCCGCATGAACATGAAAGAACTGCTGCGCTTTACCCGCATGACCGGCGATCTGGTCAAGGCGATTGTGAACTGTGGCAAGCCGGTCATCGCGGCAATCGACGGGATCTGTGTGGGTGCCGGCGCGATTATCGCGATGGCATCGGATTTGCGTATTGCCACGCCCGAAGCAAAGACGGCGTTTCTGTTCACCCGCGTTGGTCTGGCGGGCTGTGATATGGGCGCTTGCGCCATTTTGCCCCGCATTATCGGACAGACGCGTGCGGCAGAATTGCTATACACGGGTCGGTCGATGTCCGCCGAGGAAGGCGAGCGGTGGGGCTTCTTCAACCGGTTGGTTTCAGCAGCCGAGTTGGACGCGGATGCATTGACGTTGGCCACGCAAATTCAGGCGGGGCCGAATTTCGCGCATATGATGACCAAAACGATGTTGGCGCAGGAATGGTCGATGTCGATCGAGCAAGCGATCGAGGCCGAAGCCCAAGCGCAGGCCATTTGCATGCAAACCGGCGATTTCGAGCGGGCGTATAAGGCGTTTGTAGCCAAAGAACGGCCTGTGTTTGAAGGGGATTAAACGCAGGCGCTGAGGTCACGGGGATAGGGTTGATTTCAGTATTTTGGCGAAAAGAACTGAAAGTGGGGACAGATGGCAGACCGGAGTTTTTTGACGTGGCCGTTCTTTGAGGACAAGCATCGGGCGCTGGCAGATGCGCTTGACGCGTGGTGCGCGGCGCATTTGGGTGCTGTGGATCACAGCGATACCGACGCGGCCTGTCGGTCCCTGGTGCGTCTGCTGGGTGAGGGCGGTTGGCTGCGCCATTCGGGCGCGCAAGCAGGTGAGACGCTTGATGTGCGGTCACTGTGTTTGATCCGGGAAACTTTGGCGCGTCACGACGGGTTGGCTGATTTTGCCTTTGCGATGCAAGGGCTTGGCACGGGTGCGATATCACTGTTCGGTTCCGCGCAGCAGCAGGCGGAATGGCTGCCGAG